>JANQFM010000912.1 GCA_028277865.1 Acidobacteriota bacterium | reverse complement strand
TCTTTTGCCATCGACACCCTGTCGGTGGGCAATCACACCATTACAGCCCAGGTGACCGACCTCGGGGGCATGCCGGGCGCGGCCTCAATCGGAGTGACGATTTCCGCCCCCGCCGCCAGCAGCGGCCTGATTCTTTCTGAGGTCCTTTACAACGTGAGCGGCGGCGACAACGGATTGGAATGGGTGGAGCTTTACAACAGCGGCAGCGCGGCTATCGACCTGTCCTCGTTCAGCCTGGGCAATGGAGGCACCAGCTACACCTACAGCAAAATGCAGCTCTCGGGAATCATCAACCCTGCAGAAGTCTTCGTGGTCGGAGGCCCCACCTCAAGCTCGCTGAACGGCTTCCCGAGCTTTGACTTGGTGGCGAACTTCAACCCTGATTTCCAAAACTCGGGGTCGGCGGCCGACGGCGTGGCGCTTTTCGACGTTCCGGCCTCTCAGGTGAACTCGTCGACGGTGCCGATCGATGCCGTCATCTACGGACCGGTCAATTCGAACAACCTGATCGACGAAAGCGGCACGGCCAATGCGCCGGAGGTGGGCGCCGCACCGGACAATTCCTCCATCGAACGCACCGACTTGGCAGGCACTTGGCAGATCCAGGCGAGTCCGACCCCCAATACCACGCCCCTGCCCCCGCCTTCGGGAGGCAACACGCCGCCCACAGCCACTATCAGCGCACCGCTGGACGGCGCCTCATTTGACGAGGGCACCATCATCACCTTCATGGGCACAGCTTCGGATGCCGAGGACGGCGACCTGACGGCCTCGCTGGCTTGGACCTCGGACATCGACGGCGCCTTGGGCAACGGCGGATCCTTCACGGCAACGCTCTCGGTGGGAACGCACACCATCAGCGCCGATGTGACTGATTCGGGCGGGCTGAGCGGCAGCGACTCCATCAGCGTCACCGTCAACTCAACCAGCCAGCCCGTGGTTGTGACCTTCACCTCCATCGCCTCCGAGGATGGATGGGTGCGCGAGTCGAGCGAGGGCAGCGGACAGGGAGGACGCATCAACAGCGGCAGCACCAACAACCGGGCCATCCGCATCGGTGACCACAGGCGAGACCGCCAATTCAAGTCGATCCTTTCCTTTGACACCTCCTCCATTCCGGACGGCGCCACCATCGTCTCGGCCACCTTGCGGCTGCGCCGCGGTCGTTTGACGGGCAGCGACCCATTCAACACTCACGGCAACGCTCGAGTCGACGTTCAGACCGGAGGCTTTTCCGGCAACACCGCCTTGCAGGTCACCGACTTCGAAGCCGCTGCTACGGTCTTGGGTGCGGCCACCCTGACCGCTCCGGCTTCTGATGGAGACTTCTCGGAAGGGCAACTCAACAGTGCGGGGCTGTTGGCAATTCACCTGACGGGGACGACCCAATTCCGCATTGCATTCGACTTCGCCACCGATGGAGACGGCGGAAACGACTACATGGGCTATTACTCCGGCGACAACGGCACCTCGGAAAACCGGCCCCGACTGGAGGTGACCTATATCCCTTAGCCAAGAGAATGAAAGCCACAGAGGCACAGAGTGCACAGAGCCTTGGGCTACCCGACTTGTGCTACACTTCTCGAGCAGGGAGAATCAATTATGGGTACACTCGGTTGGAGTGAGATCCTGGTCATCTTCGTGCTGGCTCTGGTCATTTTCGGGCCTCGCAAGCTACCGGAATTGGGCCGCTCGCTGGGCAAGGGCATTTCCGAATTCAAGAGAGCTTCCAACGACCTGCGGCGCACCTGGGAACAGGAAGTCGAGTCGGAGCAGCGGGAGATTCAAGAGGAGTTCCAGGGCTTGGAAAGCGAAGTCCGATCGGTGGCCCGCGATTCGCTGGAAGATCAGGCCGAGGAGAAAGTCGCAGAGACAAAATAGGTTGCCGACCGGCCTTCGTTCCCTGTCCGCCCTCCGTCGGTCGTTCACAAGCAATCTGAACCAGCCTCTATGTCAGATTCCCGCCATGGCAACGACAAGGCTTCCCAAGAGAATCCTTCGGTTGCGCATCCCATAAAACGGCTTCCCCGTCCCGATCCTCTTGAGTCCGGAGCAAGGGATCTGGGCGGGACGATGAGCTTCTTGGAACACCTGGATGAGCTGCGCCGACGCATCATCAACTGCGCCATCGCCATCGCCGTTACCTTTGCTTTCAGCTTTATCTTCCGGGAATCCATCTTTGACTATCTGGAAGCTCCCATTTTGGCGGTCCTGGCCGAACGCGGCATCAACACCGGCCTGGTGATCACCAAGGCAACCGACGCATTCACCATCTGGCTGAAGGTCTGCTTTGCCAGCGGGGTCTTCCTGGCGGCCCCCATTATCGTCTGGCAAGTCTGGCTTTTCATCGCTCCGGGCCTTTACCGGCGCGAGAAGATATACGCCGTCCCCTTTTTCCTCAGCGGCACCACCCTCTTTTTGGGAGGCGGCCTTTTTGCCTATTTCATCATCCTGCCCGCAGCCCTGCATTTCCTGGTCGTGGAGATGGGCGCCAACTTCAATCCCCTCCTCACGGCGGTCGATTTCTTCACCTTCGAGCTGATCATCCTGGTGGGAATGGGAGCGGTCTTCCAAATGCCGGTGGTGATCGCCTTCTTGGCTCTCTTCGACCTGATCTCAGCCGGTTTTCTGTGGCGCAATTTCCGCTACGCCGTCCTCATCATCGTGATCATTGCCGCCATCGTCTCGCCCACACCCGACGGCCTCAACCTGGCCCTGTGGGCAGCCCCCATGATCTTCCTCTACCTGATCAGCATCGGGATCGCCTGGGTGTTTCAGTGGAGGAGGAAGAAGAAGGAAGCGGGCTGAGGTACGGAATCAAGGTCCAAAGTCCAAAGTCCAAAGTCTCAGAATTAAACAATCTGCCGGTCTCAGGCCTCCGGTTTCCTTCTGCCCGACCTTGGACTTGGAGCCTTGGACTTTGGACCCTCCTTCATACCCCGGTTGTATACTCGCCCCCAAATGAAGGATCCGCTGCTTTTAACGCCGGCAGAATTCGAAGTGATCGAAGTCTTATGGAGCGAAAAGAGGCCGCTTTCGGTGGGGGAGGTCTTACGGGTGGTGCGCAAGAGCCGCCCGGTGGCCTACACGACGGTGATGACGGTGCTGGACAAGCTGGCCCGCAAAGGCAGCTTGAGCCGCACCAAGCGGGGCAAGGCCTATCTTTACACGGCACGCGTGCAGCGATCCGAGGTCCTCAATTCGCTGGTCCGCGATTTCGCGCATCAGTACTTTGGAGGCAGCCGACGGCGCCTGCGCTCTTTCTTGGGTCCAGCGTCCGCTGCCCGTCCCCCCAAAGCCCGCCCTGCGTCTCAGCCGGAGCCTGACGCGATGGATGTGGTGCTTCTTTAGGTTTAGGTCGGCGGGGATTTCGCGCAAAGCCGCAAAGTCGCAACGGACGCAAAGTTAAGAGAAGGGCTTTGCGTTCGTTGTGTCTTGGAGTGAAGTCCTCCTCACGCCAGCGGATAGATCTCCGGACGCCGGTCGGGCAGAAAGTGACGCCATGCGTGGGACTGCTCTACCAAAGAGAGGTCCAGGTCGGCGGTCAGGATAAAGTCCTCTCCACGCGGCGCCTGCCCCAGCAACGTTCCGTCAGGGGCGGTGACGAAAGATTCCCCGGCGAATTCCAAACACTCTTCGGCACCCACCCGGTTGACCAGGGCGGTGAAATATCCGTTTTGCAGGGCTGCGATCTGCAACTCAGCTTCGAAAAGCCCCGGAGTCCATTCGTCCACTGCACCCGCCTGAGGAACCACCACCAATTGGGCGCCCTGCACGGCCAGCGCCCGCATGTATTCGGGATAGTGCCGGTCGTAGCAGATGGCCACCCCGATTCGCCCTACTGCCGTGTCATAGACAGGCGCTCCGCTGTCGCCGGGATGGTAGTAGTCGGTTTCGTGAAAGCAGGGGCCGTCCATGATGTGCAGCATGCGGGTGACGCCCAGCAGGCTTCCGTCGGCGTCGATCACCGGGGAGGAGTCGAAGCGGCGTACCCCGTCGGCCTCGTAAAGGTTGAGCACGGTCACCACCCGGAGTTCCCGGGCCAGATTGCTGAATGCTTCGGTCGTGGGGCCGGGGATCGGGTCGGCGTCGGGCAAGGCAGTACCGTTGCGCCGTTGCTGGGGGAAGAAGCGCCGAAAGGCCAGTTCGGCAAAGGCGATGAGCTGGGCGCCTTGAGAGGCTGCCTGGCGAAATGCGGCTATCCCGCGCTGCAGGTTTTCTTGGGGGTCGTGAGTGGCGTGTTGCTGAATAAGGGCGATTTTCATGGTGCGTTGAATTGTAGCAGGGGGAGCGAGTTCCGGATTGAACCGCAGAGAGCGCAAGGAGCGCTGAA
>JANQFM010000970.1 GCA_028277865.1 Acidobacteriota bacterium | reverse complement strand
TGACAGCTAGAAACGCTGGAAAAAGAGAATTGCGCCACCACGGGGCCTGCCCCAGTGGAGCGGTGATTGGCTTCGAATAGTGCGGCGGTTGCCCAGCCTGCCAAACAGGGCTCTCTGGTTGCTCCGCTTCCCAGTCCATCGCCGGCACCCGTTCATGCACTCTCAATCATTCCTGGCGCGCCCTGCCGCCCGAGACGACCCCCGTGGTGGCCGGACGAGTTAGCCGAATGCTTACCTTCCGAACGCCTTTTGCTGCCTCGAAAGCCCTTATACTATACTCAGATCCATCATGGAGACGATCCGGTCGACGACTGTCATTGCGGTTCGCCGCAACGACGAGGTCGCCATGGCAGGCGACGGGCAAGTCAGTCTGGGCGAAACGGTTCTGAAAGGCACCGCCAGCAAGATCCGCCTCCTTCGCGATGGGGAGATCCTGACGGGCTTCGCCGGATCTACGGCTGATGCCTTTGCCTTGCTGACCCGATTTGAATCCAAGCTGGACGAATACAATGGAAACCTGTTCCGCGCTTCGGTTGAACTGGCCAAGGACTGGCGCACCGACCGGGCTTTGCGCCACCTGGAGGCGCTATTGGTGGTGGCTGACCGCGACACTACCTTGATGATCTCGGGCAGCGGGGACTTGGTCGAGCCGGACGACGGAATCATCGCCATCGGTTCGGGAGGCCCGTTCGCCTTGGCGGCAGCCCGTGCAATGATGCGTTTTACCCGCAAGCCGGCCCGGGCCATCGCCAAGGAAGCGCTGAAAATCGCCTCTGAAATCTGCGTTTTCAGCAACTCGAATATCTCCATCGAGTCTCTCCGATAGCCCGACTTTGAACACACACCCATGAGCAGCAAGCCTTTCCCGAATCACGGCCTCTCTCCCCACAGCCCGGATGAGATGACCCCTCGCCAAATCGTCTCTGAACTGGACAAGCACGTCGTCGGGCAGGGAGGGGCCAAGCGTGCCGTGGCCATCGCTTTGCGCAACCGAATCCGGCGACGCAAGCTGGGTCCGGAAATGGCTCATGAAGTCCAGCCCAAGAACATCATCATGATCGGCACAACCGGGGTGGGAAAGACCGAAATCGCCCGTCGGCTGGCCCGGCTGGCCAATTCCCCCTTCCTCAAGGTCGAGGCCAGCAAGTTTACCGAGGTCGGCTACGTGGGGCGTGATGTGGAGTCGATCATCCGCGACTTGATCGACGTGGCCATCGACATGGTTCGCCAGGAAAAAGTCGAGCAAATCGCCGAAAAGGCGGAAAGCAGCGCGGAAGAGCGGCTGCTCGACCTGCTGCTGCCCTCTCTCAAGAAAGTCAAGCCGCCGGAGCCAAAGCAAGCCTCGACGGAGCCGGCCCCGGAAACGACTCTGGAGATTGCTGCTCAGGACGAGACCCGCTTTCTCAGGACGCGGGAGAAGCTGAGAAAAAAGCTGCACCAGGGCGATCTTGTGGAACGCTTCGTCGATATCGATGTCCCGGATCGGGTATTCCCATCCTTCGAGATCATCACCAACCAGGGCCTCGAGGAGATGGACGTCAACCTGCGCGACATGCTGCCGGGACTCTTCGGCGCCCGCACCAGGAGGCGCAAGATGCGAGTCGATGAAGCCATGGACTACCTGGTCATGGAAGAGGAGTCCAAGCTGATCGACATGGAGCAGGTCACCCGAGAGGCCATGGAACGGGCGGAGGAATCAGGGATTGTATTCCTGGATGAAATCGACAAGATCGCCGGGCGCGAAGCCGGCCACGGACCCGAGGTCAGCCGCGAAGGGGTGCAAAGGGACATTCTGCCCATCCTGGAAGGGACCACAGTCAACAGCCGTTACGGGATGGTCCGCACCGACCACATCCTCTTCATCGCCGCCGGCGCCTTTCACGTCTCGCGGCCCTCCGATCTGATTCCTGAATTGCAGGGGCGCTTCCCCATCCGGGTGGAGTTGGATTCGCTGACTGAGGAGGACTTCGTACGGATTCTCCAGGAGCCCCGCAACGCCTTGGTCAAGCAATACGTCGAAATGATCGCCACAGAAGGGATTCGGCTGCGCTTCACCCAAAGCGCCGTACGCAAGATCGCCCACTACGCCGCAGCGGTGAACGAAAACAGCCAGGACATCGGTGCCCGACGCCTGCACACCATCATGGAAGCCCTGATGGAAGACGTGTCCTTCGATGCCCCTGAAATGAACCAAAAAGCCGTGACCGTAGACGCCCGCTACGTCCGCAGGCAACTGGCGGAAATCGTCAAGGACGAAGATCTGTCGAGGTATATTCTGTAGGAGTCGGGAGTCGGGAGTCGGGAGTCGGGAGTCGGGAGTCGGGAGTCGGGAAGAGGATGGCTCTGCGAACAGCGAACAGCGAACAGCGAACTGCCCACCGCCTGGTGACGCTCCTTCTCTGCCTTCTCTCCTTGGCCGGATGCGCCAAAGTGGCCGAACCATTGCCTCCTGCCAGGCCGATTCCGGCTGTGCAGGATCTGACCCTGCAGGCCGGCTCCAATCGGATTCTGCTGGAGTTCTCGCTGCCGAGCCCGGAAATCTCCTGGGTCGAGGTGCTCACGGTCTGCAAGGCTGCGGCGCCGGATGAAGCGGACTTTCAGACCATGGCTCTGGTATCCAAGCAGCGCCTGGTGCCTGCCGTCAGCCGAGGCGGGCGTTATTCCTTTGCGGCGCCCCTCGTTCAGACGCCCCCTCCCTGCTATTATGTGGTGCGTTTGGTCAACCCATCCGGTGAAAAGTCCGGTGTTTCCAACCAGGTCCGCATCCCTCCTCCCTGACGAAAGGGATCTGGGCCGGGGGCAACGAATATGAAGCTCTTCCTCGATACTGCCAATGTGGAAGAAATCAGGGAAGCCGCCTCGCTGGGCGTCATTGACGGTGTGACCACCAATCCCTCCCTGGTCGCCAAGGAAGGCCGCCGCCTGGAGGAGGTGGCGCGGGAAATCGCCGACATCGTGGACGGCCCCATCAGCTTGGAGGTGGTTTCGCTCGAAGCCCCGGAGATGATTCGCGAGGCTCGCCGGCTGGCGGCCGTTCACCCCAACGTGGTGGTCAAGATTCCCATGATCCGGGAAGGGCTCAAGGCTTTGCACGCAGTCGCTCAGGAAGGGATCGCCGTCAACGTCACGCTGATCTTCAGTGCCGCCCAGGCCTTGCTGGCAGCCAAGAACGAAGCGGCCATGGTCAGCCCCTTCGTGGGGCGCCTGGACGACGTGAGCAGCAATGGTATGGGTGTGGTCAAGGAGATCGTCGAAGTCTTCGACAACTACATCTTCGACACCGAGGTCCTGGTTGCTTCGGTGCGCCACCCCCTGCATGTCATCGAAGCGGCAAAACAGGGTGCCGATATCGCGACCATACCTTACGCGATTCTTGAAAAACTGTTGAGGCATCCCCTCACCGAACAGGGATTGGAGAAGTTTCTGGCCGACTGGAACAAGCAATCCGCAGCCTTGGCCGGCTCAGCCTGAGGGGTTTCAGGCGGCAGCTTTGGACTTGGCGCACTTTGCGTCTTGGCGCGAAACCCTTCTCGACCTATGAAGCTGGAAGACAAATTCGCTGAACTGAAAGAGCGCCACCTGCAGGCCGAAAAAGGCGGAGGCCCGGCACGGGTGGAACGCCAGCACTCCATCGGCAAGATGACAGCCCGCGAACGGGTCGAATTCCTGCTCGACGAAAGAACCTTCGAAGAGCTCGACAAATTCGTCATCCACCGTTGCAGCGACTTCGGCACCGACAAGCAAAAGATCCCCGGCGACGGCGTCATCACCGGCTACGGCAAGATCGGCGGACGATTGGTCTACGTCTTCGCCCAGGACTTCACGGTCTTCGGAGGCAGCCTCTCGGAGACCTACGCCGGCAAGATCTGCAAGATCATGGATCTGGCCATGAAGATGGGGGCGCCTGTCATCGGCCTCAACGACAGCGGCGGCGCCCGCATTCAGGAAGGGGTGGTCAGCCTGGCCGGGTACGCCGATATCTTCCTGCGCAACACCCTGGCCAGCGGAGTGGTCCCCCAAATCTCGGCCATCATGGGTCCTTGCGCCGGGGGCGCTGTCTATTCGCCGGCCATCACCGACTTCGTCTTCATGGTCCACGAGACGGCCTACATGTTCATCACCGGCCCCGACGTGATTCGAACCGTCACCCACGAAGAGGTCTCCAAAAGGGAGCTGGGCGGGGCCACCACTCACAGCCAGGTCAGCGGCGTAGCCCACTTCGCCGCTTCCAACGACCAGGAATGCCTGGCACTGATCCGGGAACTGCTTTCTTTTTTGCCCTCCAACAACCTGGAGGAACCTCCCTGCAAAGCCACCAGCGACCCGCCGGACCGCAAAGACGAGTCGCTCAACAACCTGGTGCCGGTCGATCCCAACAAGCCTTACGACATCAAAGACCTGATCCGAGGCGTGGTGGACGACGGTTACCTCTTCGAGGTCCATGGCGAGTTTGCGGCCAATATCGTAGTGGGATTCGCCCGCCTCAACGGGCATCCCGTGGGGATTGTGGCCAACCAGCCCGCAGTGCTTGCGGGCACCCTGGACATCGACTCCTCGGTCAAGGGCGCCCGCTTCATCCGTTTTTGCGACGCCTTCAACATCCCCCTGATCGTTTTGGAGGACGTGCCGGGGTTCCTGCCCGGAGTGGCCCAGGAGCACGGAGGCATCATCAAGCATGGC
>JANQFM010000915.1 GCA_028277865.1 Acidobacteriota bacterium | reverse complement strand
CGGCTTTGTAGATGTCGTAGAAGCTGCGCCGTCCATCCACGAAGCGGTAGACCTCGGACCGCATCAGGCCGTGCAGCCCGGTCCGGACCCAGACTTGCCGACGACGGTTGAAGTAGTCGGCGACATTTTCGATGTTGGTCGGAACTTTCTGATCAGCGCTCAACTCTGCGCTGCTGAGCTGGATCGGAGAAGGGGCGCCGCCATGCAGGTTTCGATAGAAGGTTGCGGCCTCATTGAGCAAGCCCGCCCGGCGTTCCTTCATGCGCGCACTCATCTCGATGATGATTTTCAGCGCAGCCGGATCATTGGCAGCCAGCGCCTGAATCGTCTCCAGGGCGGCCGTCTCGCGTTGAATCCCCTGTTCGATCATCAAGTGAGCCTCTTTCCAGCCTCGGGTCGGATTGTCCGAGTGCAGGCGCATCTGCTCCAAAGCGACCCGCAGGTCAGTTCCTAGCCGACGGCTTCCCTGGGCATAGGTCTCCGAGGCGAAGATGGGGACGTCCTGGGGCTCGGCATAGGCCAGCACCATGGCCATGGCGCCGATCAAAAAGGCGTTGCGCTGCAGCTGGGTCTGGTCGATCTGGTGCAGGTCGTCGTCCGAGGAGTGGATGAAGTCGTCGTCCCAATTGACCAAGGCCACCGCCGGGACGGCCACCTGGGCGTCCAGGAAGCAGATGTGGTCCGAACTGCCGAAGTGGGGGACGAAGGTGGCGTTGTAGCCTTCCCGCGAGCCGCGGGTGGAGTAGATGGCCCAGGAGTGGGGACGGGGCAGCGTCCCCTGACGTCCGGAGGCCAAAAAGGAGTTGTTAGTGCTCTTGAGGAAGTTGCCCAGGCTCTCAAATACGGCGTCCAGGTAGGAGGTGCGCGAATGGGGAGCGAAGATGAGGTGCTGCACGCGGCTTCCCATGCTCTGCCGGGCGCCCACCATGTCCTGGTGCAGGTTGGCCAAAAAGTCATCCGTCTCTTCGGGATGATCCTGGAAGTAGCGGTACTCGGAGTAGATCTCGTCCGTCCACCAGAATCGGATGTCGCGCAAAGGGGGCGGGATCCTGCCTTCGCGGATCAGCTTGTTGAAGGTGCGCGCCAACTCGAGCAGGTTGGCGCAGCCGCTGCCGTCGTCGTTGGCCGAGCCTTGCTCCTCTTGCAGGTGGGCGGTGAGGACGATCTGCTGTCCGGGGTAGCGGCTGCCCCGAATCCAGCCCTCCACAAATCCGGTACGGCCCGGAACGGCATCGCCGATCTCGGTATCGACGCGGGCATGCAGCACGATGCGTCCGCCGGGCGTGCGCTTGCCGGTAGCGAACAAGTCCTGCTCGCCGGTGGTGTGCAGGATGCGCCGCAGGGTGTCCCCTTTTCGGGGCGGCAGA
Organism: Acidobacteriota bacterium; assembly: GCA_028277865.1. GTDB lineage: Bacteria > Acidobacteriota > UBA6911 > RPQK01 > DATIPO01 > JANQFM01. Next base: position 3,666 of record JANQFM010000915.1, on the reverse strand, counting down.
ACGAAAGCGAAGGTTCCCGGCTTGCCGTCGGGCGAATTGATGGGGATGCGCTTCCAGGCGATCTGGTCCGGGTAATCGAGCGGATTCCTGCCTTCCGATGTGGCATAGGTCACCACCCCCACCGCTCCCTGTCCCCAGACATAACGTCTCACTGCCGGAACGGGCTCGCCGTCGGTGAGCACGATCTTGCCGGAGACATCCAGCTCAGCGGTGTCCGTGTCGCTGCCCACCCAGACCAATTCGGCCTTGACATCGGCATCGTGGCTGCCGTCGGCCAGATAGAGCGTATGGTCTCCGATGTCGGCCAGCTTGAACTCCACCGGTTCGACCATCCAAAGCTCCGCCGACCGGGGAGTGTAGTTGCGGCCTGGCAGAGGCTGCTCGATAAAGCGGACGCCCTCCAACCCCGCCAGTCGCGCCTGTTCGACCATGTAGTCGGCCGACTTGAAATAACCCTCCGACCCCGATTGCCGAGGCCAGCGGCTGAGCACCCGAATGTGCTCAAAGGCCCGGTCCCCGGAAATCTCATTGACCAGCATGCGGATCTCGTCCTCGTTCAGAAAAGGCGTCGTTTGCGCCCGAGCAGATCCGATTCCCACTGAAATCAGGCAAACAAGTACGGCCAGCAGTCCCATTCCCCGAAGCGAACACCGTCCTGTCATTCTATTGACCTTTCTCCTTCCGACTTAGGAGCCGTCAGGAATTAACTGTCGCATTTGCTCATCTCATCTTCGGGCCATCTTCGACCTGTTCTCAATCGCAAAATCCTCGAAAGAGATTGGCTATTCCTGCGGTTTTGCTCAATCGGAGCAGGTCGAATCCGGCCCAACTCTGAGCGAGCAAATTGCGACATTTATTTCCTGACGACTCCTTAGAATCAAAAAAACCACAGCCAGAACAGTAGCACAGCAGAGCTTTTGAACGATTGTGAGCGGACCGATCGGGCCTCGAACCGAAAGTCGGTAATCAATCGTCATAGATGCGGCACAGTCGGTAGAGGCGGCGGGACTCAAAGAGCTCCGCCAAACTCCTCTCAACGAACAGGGACACTTTTGCAGCTCATCCTGGGTCACTAAGCTGCTTCGCTCGAAGCGTGGGCTTCCGATTTTGCCTAGCGGGCGGGCTTTGCTGAACGGGAACGAGATCTCCGATTCCCGATCAGCAGGCGGACGAGCTTTTGCTCTGAAGTGCCCAATTCGGGTGCTTTGTCGCGAAGAATCAGGGCGGCATTGATGGCAGCAACCAGCAAGGCCTGTTGGCTCTCCAATGCGCCCGACTCGATCCGGGATGCCCAGGCTGCCACATCGGACCAGCGCCAATAGCGGCTTCTCGATTTCAAGTGCGATACCGGCGGCGGGAAGCCGCCCGGGCCTCGATCACCGCGGATCAACAGCCGTACGCTTTCACGGGTCCGGCCCATGCGCTCGGCGATTTCGCTCATGGTGACCAGGTCATCCGGCTCCACGCGGCTCACCTTCAGCCCCGGCACCGACTCGACCTGCTGGATGGCGGAACGGACAGCCTCGCCAAAGGAGTCCCCTTCCCGAACAAAGTCGGCATAACCGACTCCATCGACACTGCCCAAGGTTGCATCGTCACAGCCTGCTTCGAACAGTGCATCGACGACTGCCTCGTCGTCCAAGTCGGCTGAAGTGACCAAGGTAAACTGATATTCATTCATTACAATCACCTCTTCTGGGTGGCACGCCCGTGCGGACAGCGGTGAACTGCCCTTAGAAGCCCGTTGGCATGATTGCCTGCGCTTCTCGGCGTCGACCAGATCGAAAGCGAGCAACCTCTGCCGCACCGCATGACTCCCCAGCGGTGGCCGGAACGGGTCGGTGCGACTATCCAGCCTTGCGCTTCGGCATACTGCAAGGACTCTTCCACCTCCTTTTTCGGATGCCGACGCCTCATGTTGACAAGTTACAACACCTGTCCACCCTTGGCAAGTTTCCGTGGGGATCCTCGCGGGCTTCTCAGCGGATCTGGGGCAGCAGGTTGAATCGCTGCACCACTGCAATGCCCTGGATTTCGGAAGGTGTCAGACGGCGGAGGGCGCTGCTGCTGACGCGCCCCACACTTTTGTGCGAATTCGATCCATGGTAGGTTCGCCCGCGACGGGCTGCCAATCAGGCGGTCAAGAGGAGGATCAAGTGCGAAAGAGCGTGATCTGCTGGATTTTGTTTTTCGTCATAACCACATTGCTGGGTCAGGAGCCCGGCCCCTCACAGGCCATCGCCCTGGTCGGGGCACACATCGTCCAGTTGGACGGAAGCGAGCCCGTTGCGGATGGTGTAGCGGTCATCGAAGACGGACGCATCGCGGACATCGGGCCGGCATCCACGACTTCAGTTCCCGGCGGCGCCCGCACGATCCGGCTCGATGGCGCCTACCTGATTCCGGGCTTGATGAACATGCACGTCCACTTCGGGCTGGTGCTGCCGGGCGCCGAAGGGGCCAGGCTGGCTGATGAAAGCGATGCGGCACTGGCCTTGCGAATGGCTTCCAATGCCCGAAAATCACTGCTCAGCGGCGTGACGACGGTTCGCCAGCCGGGGGATCGCCGCCACGTCGACATCGCTTTAAAGAGGGCCATCGAACGTGCGGAAGTGCCAGGCCCCCGCCTTCACAGCGCCGGCGAGATGGTCGACATTACGGCGGGCCACGGAGCGCGGGGAAAGACCCACGATGGCCCCTATGAGCTGCGCAAGGCAGTCCGGGCGGAGATCGGCGCCGGCGCCACCTGGATCAAGATCGCCATCTCGGGCGGAATCGCCACCCAGGGCGGAGGCATCGCCGCGGCTCTCATGACTCCGGATGAGGTCGAAGCTGTCATCGATGCCGCCCACCGCTTGGGTGCCAAAGTGACAGCCCATTCCGGCTCCCCATTGGCCACCTCCGAGGCGGTCAGGGCCGGAATCGACTGCATCGAACACGGCTATTTCCTGAACCGCGAGGTGCTGCGCCAAATGAAGGAGGCGGGCACCTGGTACGTTCCGACCATCCTGGTCAGCCAGCCGGCCACGCGTCCCTTTTTCGAGCGGATCGGTTCTCCGCCCTGGTACCTGGAGAGGGTCGAATCGGTGGGCAAGGACCACTGGAAGGCGCTGCAACTGGCCATTGAGGAGGGAGTCAGGATCGCCCTGGGAACGGACCAGCTTCCTCACGAACCCAACGACGGGACCACGGCCACGGTGCGCGAAGCCGAGTACTACGTCCAAGCCGGTATGACACCTTTGCAGGCATTGCGGGCAGCCACCATCGAGCCCGCCGCCATGCTGGGCGTGGACAAGGATCTGGGGTCCCTGGAAACCGGCAAGCTGGCCGATATCGTAGCGGTGCGCTCCAACCCCCTCCAGGACATCTCCGCCCTGCGCAGCATCTTCTTTGTCATGAAAGGCGGTGAGGTGGTTCGAAATGACCGCGGGGTACAAAGCCGGAAGTAGGCGATCGAGAAGCAAGAGCGGGGATTTCGTGCAAAGGAGTCAGGAGTCGGATTTCAGGCTCCGGGCTTAAGGCTGAAGCTTGCGAACTGCGAACTGCGAACTGCGAACCGCGAACTGTTTGACGCCCTGGTTGAATCCAATGCCTGAAATGCAGCAGCCAGACGAGCCGCCAGCCGTTGAGCCGGTTCGGACCCTTGCCTTCCATGGCGGTTTGCCG
>JANQFM010000887.1 GCA_028277865.1 Acidobacteriota bacterium | reverse complement strand
CTCTCTACAACATCCCGGTTGCATTCCGGCTGCGAGGCAAACTCCATGCCGGCGCCTTCCAGGCCAGCCTCAAAAAGGTGGTGCAACGGCATGAAGCCCTGCGCACCGTGTTCCCCTCACGAGCGGGAAAGCCGGTTCAAAGCATCCTCAAGCAGGGCGTGCTGCCATTCCCCGCCATCGACCTGAGAGGATTGCCTGAGTTCGAGCGCGAAGCCCAGCTGCAGCGCCTGGCGCAGGAGCAGGCGCTTCGTCCCTTCGACCTGGCCGCCGGCCCGCTGCTGCGAGTCTGCCTGCTGCGTCTGGAAGAGAAGGAGCATGCGGTGCTGGCCACCATGCACCACATCGTCTCGGACGGGTGGTCGATGGGGATCTTCGTTTCGGAGTTGACAGCGCTTTACAGGGCATTTTCGACCGCTTCGCCGCCTCTGTTGCCCGAGCTGCCTGTCCAGTATGCCGATTACGCCCTTTGGCAGCGGCAGTGGCTGGGAGAAAAGGCTCTGCAGGGGCAGCTCGAATACTGGAAGAACCGACTGGAAGATGCCCCTTCCACCCTGGAACTGCCCGCCGATCATCCGCCCAGCAGCCTGGGCACCGGACGGGGCGCCAGCCTCCCTGTGACCCTGGGGCAGGAGCTGTCCAATGCGGTGAAGTCGTTGAGCCAGAGTCACAATACTACCTTGTTCATGACCCTCTTGGCCGCCTTCCAGGCCTTGCTGCAGCGCTACAGCGAACAGAAAAGCATCTGTGTCGGAACGCCCATCGCCAACCGCAGCCGGGCTGAAACGGAGGGATTGATCGGCTTCTTCGTCAATACCCTGGTGATGCGGGCCGACCTTTCGCCGCAGATGAGCTTCCGGGAATTGCTGAGCCATGTCCGGGAATCAGCCCTGGAGGCCTATGCCAACCAGGACCTGCCCTTCGAGCAGCTGGTGGATGCCCTGCAGCCCGAGCGCTCGCTGCAGCACACCCCCCTCTTCCAGGTCATGTTCACTTTGCAGAATGTCCCTTTGCAGGAGCTGGATTTGGCGGGGCTCCAGCTGCAGCCCATCGAGTCAGAGGCCAACCTGGCCAAGTTCGACCTGACCCTCACCATGAGCGAGGGACGGCATGGCTTTTTAGGCGTCCTGGAATACAGCCTGGACCTGTTTGAACAGTCGACGGCCGCACGCCTTGCCGACCATTTCCTGCGGCTGCTGCAAGGCCTTGTGCAAGAGCCGGGTCGGCCATTGCAGGAGATCCCCTTGATGACCTCGGCCCAGAGGCAGCAGGCCGGGGCGGAGTGGAACGACACCGGCATCGATTTGGGCAGGGAATGCTGCATCCACCACCTTTTCGAAGCCCAGGCCCGATCTGCGCCTCACCGGACGGCCCTGGGCTTTGAGGACCAATGGATGAGCTACGGGGTTTTGGACGACCGGGCGGACTGCTTGGCGCGAAGGCTGATCTCCCTGGGCGCCGCCCCCGAAGAGCGGGTGGGGATGTGCCTGGATCGCAGCCTGGAGATGATCGTCGGATTGCTGGCGATCCTCAAGTCGGGCGCCGCCTATCTGCCCTTGGACCCCGACTATCCCTCCGAGAGGCTTTCTTTTCTGCTGGACGACGCCCAGGCAAGGCTGCTGCTGACCCGCCGTCGCCTGCAGGCCGATTTGCCCTCCCACTTCCTGCAGACCGTGCTGTTGGATGATCCCGATCCGGCGCCTGTAGCCCTCTCCAGCAGCCCGGTGGTCAAAGTGGATCCCAGCAACGCCGCCTATGTCATCTACACTTCCGGCTCGACGGGAATACCCAAGGGGGCGGTGGTTGAGCACCGTTCGGTGGTCAACCTGACCCGCAGCTGGATTCACCGCTTCGGCCTGGGCCCGTCCGATCGCATGCTGCAGTTTTCGTCCATCAGCTTCGATCAGGCGGGCGAGGAGATCTACCCCTGCCTTGCCGTGGGCGGCAGGCTGACATTGCGCAGCCCGACAATGCTCGACTCGGGCGCAACCTTCTTGAAGATTTGCCGTGAGTCGGCCATAACCGTACTCGACCTGGCCACCGCTTACTGGCACCAAATCGTGGCCGACTGGGTGCCTGAAGAGCAAGCTTTCCCGGAGGCGCTGCGGGTGGTGGTGATCGGCGGCGAAAGGGCTTTGCCCGACCGGGTGGCCCGATGGCAGGAGCTGGTGGGCCGTCAGGTGCTGCTGGTCAATGTCTACGGACCCACCGAGGCCACCGTCGTTGCCACCGCCTATCACGTGCCCCCCGATTGGCGCGATGTGCGCCGTGAAGTGCCCATGGGTCTTCCCATCAGCAACAATCGGGCCTATTTGCTGGACCGTTCCATGCTGGCAGCGCCGATCGGCGCCGGCGGGGAGCTGCACATCGGAGGGGCCAACCTGGCGAGGGGATACCTGAACCGCCCTGCCTTGACCGCCGAGAGGTTCGTCCCCGACCCCACGAGTCTGGAACAGGGGCTGAGGCTTTATAAAAGCGGTGACCGTGTACGTCAGCGATGGGATGGGCTATTGGAGTTCTTGGGTCGCCTGGACGACCAGGTCAAGGTGCGCGGATTTCGCATCGAATTGGGTGAGATCGAGGCGGTGCTAAGCCTGCATCCCGCCCTCCAATCGTCCGCCGTGGTCGCGCGTCAGGACTCGCCCGGACAGGCACGCCTGGTGGCTTTTGTGGTCTCCGACTGGGATCCGTCGCCCCAGGCGGCCGAGCTGGAAGGCTTCGTGAGGGAGCAGCTGCCCGATTTCATGGTGCCCTCGGCCTTCGTCCTGATCGATCAACTGCCCTTGAACCGCAGCGGAAAGATCGACCGCAGGGCTTTGCTCGATCAGGATCAAGCAGGGCTTCGGCCCCGCTACACGCCCCCCGCTACTCCAGTGGAAGAGCTGCTGGCCGGCATCTGGTCTGATCTGCTGCAAGTGGACCGCGTCGGCCGCGACGATACCTTCTTCGGACTGGGAGGGCATTCCCTGCTGGCCACCCAAGTCATCTCGCGCATCCGCCAGGCTTTCGGCGTGGAGTTGCATTTGAGGACGCTGTTCGAGGCGCCCCGCCTGGCTGCCTTGGCCGGCCGCATCGAGAGGGCTCAGCTCACCGAAGCGACCGAAGCTGCTCCGCCGCTGAAGCAGGTCTCTCGGGAGCAGGAACTGCCTCTTTCCTTCGCCCAGCAGAGGCTCTGGTTCATCGATCAGTTGGATCCGGGCAATTCCCTTTACAACATCCGATCCGCTCTGCGCCTGACCGGTCGCCTCCACGTGGCTGCATTGCAGGCCAGCCTTGACGAGATCCTGCGCCGCCACGAATCGCTGCGCAGCTGCTTTCCGTCCCGCGACGGCAAGCCTGTACAAGTGATCCGGCCGGCTGAACCTCTCTCCCTGCAGTTGGCCGACTTGAGGTCGCTGCCCCGGACAGTCCGTGAAAAGGAATTGGAGCTGGTTGCACGGAGGGAATTCTCCCGGCCCTTGGACCTGGCCTCAGGCCCCCTGGTGCGCCTTCGGCTGCTTCAGCTTCAGGAAGATGAGAACGCACTCTTGCTGACCATTCACCACATTGCCTCGGACGGCTGGTCGCGGGGCATCTTCATCGGCGAGCTGATGGCGCTTTACGAGGCTTTTTCGGCAGGTCGCCCATCCGCCTTGGCTGAGTTGCCTGTCCAGTATGCCGATTTTGCCTATTGGCAGCGCCAGTGGCTGAGCGGCGAAGTCCTTGAGCGGCAGCTGCACTTCTGGACCGAAGCATTGAGAGGCGCGCCTGCCCGCCTGGAACTGCCCACCGACCGGCCGCGGCCCGCCCTGCCCAGCCACCGGGGTGGAATCGAGCATTTCGTCCTCTCAGCCGAGTTGTCGCAAACCGTCCGGGATTGGAGCCGTCAACAGGACGCCACCCTTTTCATGACCTTGCTGGCCGCTTTCGAGGTTTTGCTCTACCGCTACAGCGGTCAGCAGGATATCTGCGTGGGAACGCCCATCGCCAACCGGACCCTCGCCGAGACAGAAGGCCTGATCGGGCTGTTCGTCAACATGCTGGTGCTGCGTACCGATCTTTCGGGCCAGCCTCGCTTCGATGAATTACTGCGCCGGGTGCGCCGGGTGGCCCTGGATGCCTTCGCCCACCAGCACGTCCCCTTCGAGCAGGTGGTGGAGGCCGTGCGGCCGGAGCGTTCCTTGAGCCACACCCCCTTGTTCCAGGTGATGTTCGCCTACCAGCAAACCGCTTCCGAAGCGCTGGAGCTGCCGGGTCTGGAGGTCGAATCACTTGAAGCCGACGTCGACACCGCCCGGCGCGACCTGACCTTGACCGTCAGCGACATGGGAGAGCAGCTGGCGGGAACCTGGAATTACAGCCGGGACCTGTTCGATGCATCCTCAATCAAACGCATGTCAGCTCACTTTCAGACCTTGCTGTCCAGCATCATGGCCCAACCCGAGGCCCGCCTGGACGAGCTGGAAATGTTGACGGAGGCCGAAAAACAAGAGCAGCAACTGCACAAACGCCAGCGCCGGGCCTCGCGCCGCAAGAAGTTCGAGGAGGTCAAGCCCCGGCGGGTGCAGTCCGCCTTGGCAAAGGACGACTAAGAGAGAATGGCAACCAGCAGCCCACTACAGGAACGGGTCGTGGAGGGATACCGGCCCTCTCCCCAGCAGAGGCGCCTTTGGGCTCTGCAGCAGCGGGGATTGCCCTGCAGGTCGCTGTGCGCTGTCCGAATCGAGGGGGAACTGGACAAGGAATTGCTGAGGGACGTCCTGACCAAGCTGGTGAAGCGCCACGACATCCTGCGTACGGCCTTGGCGATGCCGGCTGGCTCCGAAACGCCTTTGCAGGTGATCGGCGAGCAGCTTGAGTTCCAGTGGGGCGAGATCGACTTGAGCGCCAGTGATCGCCGGGTGCAGAAGTCGCGTATCGAGCAGATCCTGAATCAGGAACAGGCCAGGGACAGCAACCTGCAAGGCGGCCCTGTGCTGCGCATTTGCCTGCTGGGCTTGACGCCGCATCGGCACCTGGCCATTCTTTCCCTTCCTTCACTGTGTGCCGACTCCCGCTCCCTGGTCAATCTGGTCGAACAATTGTCCCGCACCTATGCGGCATGCCGGCAGGGCAGGGAAGACGAGCAGGAAATGACCCAGTACCTGCAGTTCTCCGAGTTCCAGAACCAATTGCTGGAAGAAGAGGAGGACGCCCAGGAAGGGATCGAGTACTGGCGGCAGCGCTTTGCACCCCGCCTGGCCGAACTCAGGCTCCCCTTCGCTCGGCCTTCTTCAGACGGGAGATTCGAGGCGGAGCTGGTGAAACGCCGCATCGATTCTTCGCTGCCGCCCCGAATCGATCGTCTGGCGCGACGCTACGGCACCCCGAAGGCTGCCTGGATGCTGGCTTGCTGGCACACATTGCTGTGGCGCCTCACCGGCCAGGCTGACATTGCGCTGGGATGCGCCTTCGAATGCCGCGAATACGAGGCTTTGCAGCAAGCCTTGGGATTGTTCGCCAAATGGCTGCCGGTCCCTTTTCATTTCGAGGATTCCTTCCGCTTCGAGGAGGTGCTGCGACGCCTTGGCGATCAGTCCGAAGAGTCGGCCGAGTGGCAAGATTACTTCGTGTTCGAGGATCATCCGGCCGAAGCAGGGGAAGCCGGGCCAGACTGTTTTTCGGCGGGATTCGAGTTCCAGGAAAGTCCGGTGGCCTTTCATGCCGATCGCCTCTCGCTTTCCATCCAGCACCATTCCTGCCCGCTGGAGCGGTTCGACATACTGTTGGTTTGCCTGCAACAGGAAGGATCAACACAGGCCGAGTATCACTACAACGCCCGGCGTTTCAGGGCTGCCGACATCGAATCTTTGGCCGACTCCTTCGAAACGCTCTTGAAGCATTCCTTGGACAATCCCGGAATGCGCATCTGTGAGCTGGACGTCCTCTCTCCCGAAGACCGCAGCCAGCTATTGGGAGCCTTGACTCAGACCGGTGCCGAGTTTCCCCAGCGGTGCGTGCACGAGTTTTTTGAGCAGCAGGCCGCCCGTACGCCTGACCGGATCGCAGCGGTCTTCAACGACCGGCAGGTCAGCTATGCAGAACTGGAGCGGCGCGCCGGCCGGCTGGCGGGCCTGCTGCGGCAAAACGGAATTCGGCCCGGCCATATCAGCGCGCTTTTTTTGGAGCCTTCGCTGGAGATCATCATCAGCATTTTGGGGGTTCTCAAAGCCGGCGGCGCCTACCTGCCCATCAATCTTATGCTGCCTGAGCAAGGGATTGAGCTGGCGCTGGAATATGCCCGTCCGGCGGTCCTGATCAGCCACTCCGACTTGCTGGACCGGCTTCCTGAAAGCCGTCCGCCTGTCGTGCTGGCCGAGTCCAGCAGTTCCAGCCCTCTCCCGGTGCTGCCCCCATCGGATTGTGGGGCCTCCCCGCAAGACCTTGCCTACGTCCTGTTGACCCCGGCACCGACCGGAGGCCCCAAAGGCGTGGCCGTTGAGCACCGCCAGATCGCCAACTACCTGCAGGCAATCCTGAGTCGGCTGGAGGTTGCGCCCCAAACCAGCTTTGCCCTGCTTTCCAGCTTGTCCGCCGACCTGGACAACACCTCCCTTTACGCCTGTCTGGCCAGCGGCGGATGCTTGAATGTAATTTCTCAGAAAATTTCCTCTAAACTACTGGAAATAGACGATTATTTTCGTTATCACTCCATTGATTTCTTGAGCATCGTCCCCAGTCGGCTAGCTGCATTGCAGGCCGTGGCC
>JANQFM010000868.1 GCA_028277865.1 Acidobacteriota bacterium | reverse complement strand
AGGGAAGCCGGACATGTCGCGGCCCGGTATCTCTCCGTTGGCGTAAAAGGAGCCGTCCAGGTAGGCCACGTCCACATCGCGGATCACGTCCTCGATGCGAGTTCCCTGATCGTCCCACTCGTTCCAGCTATCGATGTCGGGGATGAACAGTGCGCTGCGACGGGATCCCTGGATGCGGAATCCGACCACTTCGGAGTACTCCTGGCGATGTGGAACCCTCAAAGGGGTGACAGTCAGGCGCTGGTTGAGCGTCACGGGCTGTCCGTCCTGCAGAGGACGAAGATCGATGTTGCGATAGCGGACCAGCTGGTCCCAGGGGCCGTTGCGGCTCAGGTACTCCAGCATGCGGGGCATGGCGTAGACAACCACGCCCTGAGCACCCAGAGACTCGTGGCCGAGATGCATCAGTCCAGTGTAGTGCCCCATGTGGGCGTGGGTGAGGAAGATCCCCGCCAATCCCGGCTTGCCGGCGACAGGGGCTTTCTCGTCCAGCCGGTGCAGTTGCTCCTTGAAGTCGGGGGTGGCTTCGAAAAGCCATCGCTGGGAAGTTGCCGGATCAATCAGGCCCAACGAGACAACCAGGCGCCTTAGAGCAGGGTCGTCCCAGGCGGGATGCTGCTTGGTGCCGGTTTGAGGGACTCCGCCGTCCTGTGCGATACCGAGGACGATCAGGTAGGGTTGCGGTGCTTCGGATCGAGTGGCAACGATGCAGGTCCAGAGGAGAAAAAAGCCCGCGAGAATCGCCACCGCCTTTCGCGACCTGGGCGGCCTCTGGCCCCCTACTCGCTGAACATTTCTTCCCACCATTGAGGCTGCTCCTTGAGGTGCTTGTCGAACCAGGCCAGAATGGTGTTCCACCAGGCCAAGCGCTTGTCATAGTCGAGGATGTGATGGTTCTGGCCCTCCACCGTGACCATTTCGACCTCCTTGTCCAGCAGTTTGAGGGCCGTGTACATCTGATGGCTTTCGCCCACCGGAACATTAGTGTCGGCGTCGCCGTGCAGCAGCAGCAAGGGAGTGGTGATGCGGTCAGCCTGAAAAAGCGGGCTGTGCTCGACGTAGAAGTCAGGACGGTTCCAGGGGAAGCTGCCCCGGCTGGCCACTCCGCTGTAAAGGAATCCCCACCAGCCCTCGCCCCAGTAGCTGGCCAGCGAGCTGATTCCGGCGTGGGAAACGGCAGCCGTGTACTGGTCGCTGCGGGTGATCAGATACATGGTCATGAATCCGCCGTAGGAGGCGCCGATGCAGCCGACCCGTTGCGGATCCACAAAAGGATGGGCTTCGATGAACAGCCGGGTGCCTCGCAGGATTTCGTCGGCGGTCCGGCCGCCCCAGGCATTGACGTGGCGGGCCGAGAACTCCTGCCCGAATCCGATGGCACCCGAGGGCTGCAGCACGTAGACGACATAGCCGTTGGCAGCCCACAAGTTCCAGGGATAGCGGCTGCTGAACTGGTCGCTGACGGGAACGGTTCCGCCGTAGTAGTAGACGATGAGCGGATACTTGCGGCCGGGGTCGAAGTTTGAGGGCGTGTAAAAGCGTCCGGCGATGGTCTCTCCGGCGCTGCTGGTGAAGTCCCAGCTTTCAACCTCCCCCAAGCGGGTCTGACGGTAGGCCTCGGCAGTCGGGTCGAGCAGCATGCGCGGCTGCTCATCCGTCAAGCCCATCCGGTAGACCTTTTGGGGCATCAGCGGCGAAGTCCCTTTCCAGGCCCAGCGACCGGCCTGGCGGGCGTAGGTGAAAGACTCGACCACCGACATTTCGGTGGCAAGAGGCGTGATGCGCTCTTCCTCCAGGTCCAGGCGGAACAGCCGTACCCGAGTGCCGTCCAGTGCACTCAGCAGGACGATCCCGCGTGCCGGGTCGACCTCCATGGAGCCGATGGAGGGGTCGAAGTCACGGCTCAGGCACTGCACCTGGCCGGACTCCGGGTGATACTTGTAGAGCTGGGTGTCGTAGTTGTTGGGCGTCTGCCCCTCGGCCACGGCAACCCCCAGGCCATCGAAGGCAGTTGGGCCGGCTCGGATGATCAGGTGCCCGCCCGAGTAGGCGGCTTCTTCGAAGCTCCAGAACTCACGGATATCGCGCACCTTGCCGTCGCTCAGGGAGAGTTCTTTGAGGGAATGCCGCATGTAGGGAGGCTGGGCCGAATCGGGCCATCGCTGGGAAAAGAGCAGCTTGCCTGCCGTGACGTCCTGCAATTGCGAGGACCACTCGCCCTGGGTGAGCTGCTGAATCCATCCGCTTTGTGCATCCACCTGAAAGATCTGGCTGCGGTCGCGCCAGCTGCTCCAACGATCGGGCAGGGATCGCAAACGTTTCAGCCCGTCCTTGCGCTTTTCAGCCGGACGGGTCCAGTGAAAGAAAATGGAACGGGAATCAGGAGCCCACCGGTAGCTGCCCAGGCCTTCCAATCCCTGCAGCAGGCGGCGCTGCGAACCACCGGAACGACTGTGCAGCCACAGGTCAGCCTTGCCTTTCGCAGAGGTGGTATAGGAAATCCACTTGCCGTCGGGGCTCCATTGCAGCCTGCCGGGACCTGCAACCTGCCAGCGGCGCAACAGCGAGCCGTCCTCGTAGCGGCGAAGTTCCAGAGTCGTCTGCCAGCGGTCCAATACGGTGTCGCGGGAACGAATGGAGAGAAGGACCTCCTGACCATCCGGGGAAATGATGAGCGACCTGACGTCCGGTGCGTCGGAGAGCTGTCGGGCCGAGATCAGGCGCTCCGCCCGCACGTGGGGCTTCAGATCCCGGGCGAAATCGGGCTGGGAGGCTTCCAGCGCAAGGCGGATCTGGTCAGCCTCGGCATCGGGCTTGGTGGCGGTCAGCAAGAGGAGACGGTGAGATCCCGGGATCATCTTCAGATGGGCCGAGTATGCCGGAGAGTCCCCGGGGGCATCTCTCAGGGCAGCAAGCTTGACCGGCTTTCCGTCCAGGAAGAGGTGTACTTTGCCCGGTGCCTGCAGTTGCAGGGACGCCGAAACCCAACGTTCGGCCTCCAGATTCAGCGAGCCGATCCACCACCCGTGCGAATCAGCCGACAAGGGGATGAGCCCCTCGACCGAGGGCACTGCCTGCCAGCTGTACTCGGTTCCGAAGACAGCCCATTTATCGCCCTCGGAGGGCAGCCCCTTCTGGGTCAATCGATGGACGAGTTGGTCGATTTGAGCCTCTTTCTTGAATTCGCCCGGCCAAGGATTGCCCAAAGGCGTCGAAACGGGCCCCAATAGCAGGATCTCGGCAATGGGAACCGGCTGGGCATCCGGCGCGGAACCCGTGGAGGCCAGCAGGGAAGCCGACCCCGCCAGGAAGGCGAAAACCACAAAGCAACGGCAGTAATAGCTCATAAGAACCCTTTCACAACCATTGTGAACGGAGCGCCCGGCCAAATCAATCTCAGGCCTGTCGATTAATCGTCTTCTAATAGTCTTCCATCTCTCTCTGATCTCTCCTCTGCCTGCATCTCTGCGCCTCTGCGTGAAACTCCTGGAGCAACGCGCTCGCCCCAGCTATAATCCCCCAGCTCTCTGAAGTCCATCAGGAGGTGCCTGTGGCCAAAAAAGCAGCCTTGGGTGCAACGGGATCGGCTGCCATTTTGATCTTGGTGAGCTTCCTTCAGGATGCCGCCTGGGCACGGTGGACCTTCGGCCTGCTGGCCATGGCGTTTCCCGTGCTGCTCATGATCATCGGAGCAGCAGGAAAAGGCGGTCTGAAGCCGCTGAGCCGGATTCTTGCTTTGCTTTGGATCGTCCTGACGGCATGCCTATGCGCAATGATGCTGCTTTCGGGTGCGGATCAGCCCAGGTTGCTTGGCTTGCCCGTAAGCGGAGCCATTCTTCTCTTCGGCATCTGGCTGGCGCCATTGGCATTGGTTTCCCTCGGCTACGCCTGGACTTTTGAGCGCTTCGGGGTCCAGGAGGAGGATTTGGAGAGGATCCGAAACTTAAACCGCAAAGGACACAAAGAGACGGAACCCAAAGAGCGCAGAGAAGATCAGAGGCGTCGGCCAATGCCTGCGTAAAGGCATCGCTCAACTGGCTTTCGCGTGAAGCTTCAAGCCGAGCGCATGGATGACCTTCAACACAGTTTCGAATTTGGGATTTCCTTCCGGCGATAATGCTTTGTAGAGGCTTTCCCTGCCGAGTCCGGTCTGGCGAGCGATCTCCGTCATGCCCTTGGCGCGGGCGATGTCACCCAAGGCCG
>JANQFM010000810.1 GCA_028277865.1 Acidobacteriota bacterium | reverse complement strand
GCCTGGCCAGCGGCGTCGAGCGCCGCCTCCTTGGCAACGGGATGACGGTTTTGCTGCGCGAGGACCATGCTGTGCCGGTGGTCTCTTCGATGGTCTGGTACAAAGTCGGCTCGCGCGACGAGGAGGATGGGCAGCGCGGCGTCTCCCATTTGTTGGAACACCTGATGTTCAAGGGGACGGGCCGCTTCGCCAAGGGGGAAATCGACGCCATCACCACCTGCAACGGGGGCAGCAACAACGCTTTCACCTCGGTCGATACGACCGCCTACCACTTCAGTTTCGCTTCGGACCGCTGGCAGCAAGCCCTGGAAATCGAAGCCAGCCGCATGCACGACAACCGCTTCGATCCTCACGAGTTCGACATGGAGCGCAATGTGGTGCTGGAAGAGCTGCGCATGGACCTGGACAGCCCCTGGGGCCGCTTGCGGCGCGATCTGGAGATGGCTTCCTTCCAGCATCATCCCTACCGCTTTCCGGTCATCGGCCTGAGGGAGGACCTGCAAGGCTTGCAAATGGAACAGGTGGTCGATTTCTACCGCCGCTACTACGTCCCCAACAATGCGGTGCTGGTTTTGACCGGGGATTTTGACGGAAGCGAAGCTCTCGGGCGCATTCAGGAGCTGTTCGGCGAATTCTCCGAGCGTCCCGTTGCCCGGCCCCGTCGCACCACCGAATCCCCACGCAGCCGGCCGGTTCGGTTCCGGATCCGCCGAGGGAGGCTGGACCGCCTGTTCATCTCCTGGCCTGCGCCGGCAGCCGCCGACCCAGCGCACATCGTCATGCAGGTGCTGGACCGGATCATCTCGGAAGGAAAGCTGGCCCGTCTCTACCGCCGATTGGTGGAAGGGGAGAGGCTGGCCTCGTTGGTCGCGACCGAACTCAACGAGACCCAGGAACCCTATCTTTACCTGATGCGTTGCGAGTTGCGCCCCGGCGCCGACAGCCGACGAGCCGAGTCGCTCATCTTCGAGGAAATGGACAGGCTCAGATCCGAGTTGGTGAGCGAGGAGGAGCTGCGCCGCGCCCGCAACCAATGCTGCACACAGGTCTTGCTCGACTTCGAGACCACGCTCGACCAAGCTGTACAGTTGGGCTTGATGGAGTCCTTGGGGGGATTCGAGTACTGGCACGGCTACCTGGAACGCATCCGATCGGTGTCCGCCCAGGATGTGCTGCAAGCTGCCCGCCGCTTCCTGCCGCCCGAACAGTCGGTGGTGGGAGTGTCACTTCGGAGCTGACGTGAGGAGCGCATCTCCTATGCCAAACCCTGCTGATCCTGCGAAGAGCACTATGTGTGAACTGATCGAGGGCTTGGATGGCCCCAAGCTCAACTTCAGTCGAATCCAGTTGGAAAACGGCTTGGTGGTGCTGGTCTCCGAGAATCCCCACCTGCCTGTGGTGACGGTCAATGGCTACATCCTGGCCGGCGCTGACCAGAATCCGCCCGGCAAGGCCGGCCTGGCCGAATTGACTTCCCGGCTGCTGGACGAAGGCAGCCAAAGCCGTTCGGCCCGGCAGATCTCCGAATTGATTGAGGCGCAAGGCGCCCAGGTCTCGATCTTCAGCCACCGCGAACTGACTGGAATCTCCTATCAGTCGGGCAGCGACAGCCTGAAAACAGGATTGGAGATCCTGCACGAACTGATGACGGCGCCTATTTTTCCTCAAAGCTCATTTGACCAGGAAAAGGACCGGCTGATCAGCGACCTGGAAGCCTTGGAGGACGAGCCTTCCTCCTTGGCGGCAAAGATCTTCAACCGCCACATTTACCGGGGCGGCCCTTTGCAGGATCCCTTTTTGGGCACTCGCCGCAGCGTCCCCTCTTTGACCCGTCAGGACGTGGTGCGTTTTCAGCGGCGCTGCTACTCCCCTTGCAGCGCCGTCCTGTGCGTGGCGGGCGACGTCAACGCCGGCAAGGTCGAAGAAGCGGTCTCGCAGCGCTTCGCCCGCTGGTGCAACCCCGACTTCGAACGGCGCCCGGTCGAAGTGCCGCAGCGACAGAGCAGGCCGCTGCTGGACGAGCGCACCATCGACTCCGAGCAGGTTCAGATCGTGCTGGGGCACCTGGGTATCACCCGCTGCAATGCCGACTTCCATGCCTTGCAGGTGCTGGACATCATCCTGGGCAGCGGACCCGGCTTTACCAGCCGCATTCCCCGAGTGCTGCGCGACGAATTGGGGCTGGCCTACCTGACCTACAGCAACATCACCACCTCGGCGGGCTTGTATCCGGGCCGATTCGTCTCCTTCATCAGCACTTCCCCCGCCAACCGCACTCGGGCCCTGAGCTGCCTGAGGACCGAAATCCGTCATGTGATCGATGGCTGCTTCAGCGATGAAGAGCTTCAGACTGCCCAAGACTTCTTGACCGGGAATTTTGTTTTCGACTTCGAATCCAATTACAATGTGGCGCGCTTCCTGCTCTCCGCTGAACTGTTCGGCTTGGGGTTCGACTACCCCCGGCGGTTCCCGGAGCTAATCCGCTCGGTGACCCGGGATGAGGTGGTACGGGTGGCCTCTGAGTACATCGACCCGGACAACTGCACCACCGTGGTGGTGGGGCCGAAGGCCAACGAAAGAGGACGGTAAACGGAAATAACTTCGAAATGAGCAAGTTGGCAGTTGGCAGTCGGCAGTTGGCAGTGCGCGGTTGGCAGTGCGCGGTTGGCAGTGCGCAGAACAGATCTCAGATCCTGAAACCTTGGACCCTGGACCTTGGACTTTGGACCTTGGTCACGCAGAGGCACAAAGGCACGGGCAGCAAGCAGCTTGCCCTCCTGCTTCTCTTTGCACTCAGTGCCTCGATGGCCATTGGCTGCGGACCACGCAAGCAGCCCACTCCCCTTCCGCCTCCCGCCCCGACACCTTCGCCGCCTTCGCAGCCGACCCCTTCCGACACTCCACTGCCTGCACCCGAATTGCGGGCCGGGGTGGCGCCTTCGCGCATTCAGTCCGGCGAGTCCGCATTGCTCAGCTGGGAATCCTGGCACGCCTCCAGCGTCAACATCGATCCGGAGATTGGGCCGGTGGACGGTGTCGGCCAGCTTCGCCTCTACCCGGATCGGACCACGACTTACCAACTGACAGCTACAGGGCCGGGCGGGATGGTTCGTCGCGAGGTCACGGTGCAAGTGGGCGATGTGGACCAGGCGCCGGTGATGGCCGAGGACATTCGCATCGACCCTTCCCTCCCCCTGGAAGAGCGCTTCAGACTAGCCGTCCAGCCCATCTTTTTCGAATTCGACAAAGCCGATTTGAGCGGCGAGGCCCGCAAGGTTTTGGACGCCAACGCGAGCTGGCTGGCCCACCCCGACAACCAGGGGTTCCAGTTCATCATTCAAGGGCATTGCGATGTTCGCGGCACCGACGAGTACAACCTGGCCCTGGGCGACTTGAGAGCACAGGTGGCCCGCCAGTACCTGGCCTCCAAGGGCGTCGATCCGGCCCGCATCATCACTGTCTCGTTCGGCGAGGAACGCCCCTTCGAAGTGGGGGATACAGAGGAAGCCCACGCCCTCAACCGGCGGGCTCATTTCGTGCTGCTGAACCGCTAGGAAAGGCTGTAGGCTTGGAGTGGAGTTCGGAACCCGGATTCCCAGCCTCATCGAGGAGCGGATCATGTTCGAGGAGACGAAGCCCCGAAGCTCGGTCAATTTGAAGCTGCTTCTGCCGGTTGTGGCGCTTGTGGCAGCTGCGGCTTTGGTCGCCTTCATCTACTTGAGCCCGGATCCGCCTCCGCGGGTGGACGAGGAACTGCCCGGCGTATTGCACAGCGGCGATCCCGAATTCGACGAGTACCTGGAGTTCGTCAAGCTGGAGGACACCCGGGTGAGCCTGGCATTGAACTTTACGGGCAACCGCTCGGTCGTCTGCTCGGGCCTGATCCACAACCTGGGGCGGCGCACCCTGGACGCCGTGGAGGTCAAGCTGACCCTCTTCAATGACGACGAGCCGGTTTGGGACGCCGTCCGCACCGTCCACCGCCCCGGCCCCCGCAGCGAGGCCATCCGCCCCTTTCAAAACCGCCGGCTGAGCCTTCTGCTGGAGAACCTCCCCCAGGAATGGGAATCCAGCCACGCCGAAATCGAAATCCACGGTATCCGCTTCGCAGGCTGGCAGGGAGAGTAGGGTTCGCGCTTTCGAGCGAAGCGGCTTAG
>JANQFM010000777.1 GCA_028277865.1 Acidobacteriota bacterium | reverse complement strand
GTCGTCAGCGAGTTTCGCGACAAGGGGAATCCGCTGGGGCTTTATGAGATCTTGCGCTACCCGGACCTGTCGGTGTTGAAGGGGTGTGGCTTGGGAGGCACGTCTTTGATCAATGCCAATGTGGCGGCGATTCCGGACCCGGAGGTGTTCGAGGAGCCGGAATGGCCCCGCTGGCTGACCTTGAAGACGCTCGAACCGTACATGCAGCGAGCCAAGAGAGCCCTGGGCGCACAACCCGACCCCAGAGCCTGGAGCTTCAAAAAGGTGGAGGCCATGGACCGCCGCGCCCAGCAAATGGGAAAGCGTGCCCAACTGATGGATCTCACCATCAACCATGCGCCCTGGCACTTCAACCGTCACGGCGTTTTTCAGAGGCCGTGCCTGGGCTGCGGGGATTGCACGACGGGCTGCAATCATCATTCCAAGAATACTCTTTACATGAACTATCTCCCCATGGCTCGCAATGCCGGCGCGGACATTTTCACCAAGGCTCGGGTGAAGTGGATCGAAAAGCGTCCCGAGGGCGGATGGCGTGTCCATGGGAGGCGCTATGAAGGGGGGATCTTGGACAGCCGATTTCGCATCGAGGCGGCTCACGTGATCCTGGCCGCCGGTTCGGTCCACAGCACCGAGATCCTGCTGCGCTCACAAATGCGGGGCCTTTCGCTGTCGTCGGCACTGGGCACGGGCTTTAGCTGCAACGGAGATTTCTTCGGCTTGTCATACAACGGAGACTTCAAGGCCCAATCCATCGGCTTCGGCAACCACCCCGACAGCCCGGTTGCTCAGACTCCCCCCGGCCCGGGCATCGTCAGCGGGATTCACTACAACTCGAACCTGCCCTTGAAGCAGCGCATGCATATCGAGGACTACTCCATCGCCAGTGCATACGTCCAAGCCGCCAAGAAGGCGTTTGCAGCCCTCAAGGGCGAGGATAGCGACATCGGTGACAAAGCCGAGGAAAAGCGCCGCATCAAGCGCGACCTGAACTTCCTCAAGTCCCACCAGCCAGACGGTGCCTTGAACCACACGATGGTGTATATGGTCATGAGCTTTGATGACTCCCGAGGGAAGATGATCCTGAAAAAACCCAACGGGAAGGTTGAGATCGTCTGGGACGAGGCTGGGCGCCAGCCCGTCTACACCCGCCTCAACGAGGAACTGAGGCGTCATGCCCGAGCCCAGGGCGGAAGCTATATCTCTAATCCTCTTTGGGATCTTTTTGAGATGCGCCGCCTGATGACTGCCCACCCGCTGGGTGGATGCCCCTTGGGAGAAGACTCCGACCAGGGCGCAGTGGACGAGTTCGGTCGGGTTTTCAGCGCAGCAGGCCAGGTGCATGAAGGCCTTTTTGTGGCCGATGGGGCCATCATCCCTTCATCCATTGGGATCAACCCCTTAGTGACTATCAGCGCCCTGGCCGAGCGGATCGCCGAAAGGAAGATCCGTGCCCTGCAGGGAGACCCCTATCCCGCCCGGCAACCGATGGTGAGTGTCCCTGCTTTGCCGCAGGTGCAGGATGGGGACGAAGCGGATCTGGAGAGGGTGTTTATGAGGCGTCCCGGAATGGGGGCTGAGGTGCTGCCGGGTTCGGGCGGGCGGCAATTCGACGACGCGGAGCAAGTCTTTCGCAACGGCCTGCTGTGGAGGGGATTCTTCCCGAGGGATCACCTTTTGAACGACTTTTCCGCACCGATCTTCAAGGGCTTTCAAAAAGAGTTTCACAAAGACGGAGACCAGCTTGCCGGAGTCACTTCCGACCTGGCCGATGGCCTCAAGGTCCGCCATCAGATCGAGGAGATCAAGGTCGAAAAGCGCAGCCGGGAGCTGGAGCCCGGACGCTACCTGCTCTTGCGGTACCTGGACGACCCCTGGAAAGGCCTTTACGAAATCCTCAAGGCGGTTGAGGATGATATGGTCGTCGGACGTGCCTATGCCGGGAGATTCCCCAAGGGAACCCGGCTGTACACCTTCGCGATGAGTCGCCGCTACGGCTTTGACCAGATGACGCCTGAGGACCACCGGATCCTTTTCGAGGCCGGCCCGGCACCCTCAGCGGACGAGTTGGAGGGGACATGGCGGATGGATCTGATCTCTCCCGCCAATCGGGCTGCGGGGCTTGCCTACCTCAAATTTGACCTCGACTCGGAGGGCAGGCCGTCCTGCAGTTGCCGACTGGCCGGCCTGCTGGAAGGCCTCCTCATCCCGGAGTCCTTCAGGGCACACTTCCAGTGCTCTGACTGCTCGTCGATTCAAGACGAAATCCGCACTCTGGACGGTGACCGCATGCTTGGCAAATACGTCGCCGACCTTGATGGGGAGCAAGCCGAAATGCTGAGTGCGCTGGGGCTGCTCCATCCTGAGCAGGGCCGGTTGGGCTATCGCTACTTCCTGGTTCGTGTGAAAGAAAAGGAGTATCCGGCACATACGGTTTTGTCTCCCCACCTGAGCGCCCAGCTTCCGGACGGGCTGGGTCTGGCCTTGGAGGAGGAAATGGTCGGCTGGTTCCTACCTGGGCTGGCCCCTGCGCCAATGAGCGAGGTCGGCAGCCGGCCGGATGGGGCGGTGGACTGCCGGCTTCGAGTCCGGCTGGCCATCCGCGATCTGAACGAGTTCATCGATGGCCCGGCTCACGAAGCCCGGCTGGCGGGAAGCCTCTCCATTGCCGAGTTTGAAGGTGAAGGCAACTTCGAGCTCAAGGCTGACAAACATCGCAGCAGCTTCCAGTACCAGCAGTTGGATCGAAGCTCCAATGAGGCCCATATCCGCTATCGATTGCAGGGTGCCCCGACACCGCAAAGACAGCTTGTGGTGCAAGGCTTCAAGTCGCTTCGAAAGGATGAAAACGGAGGTGTGGGAGGCTGGCGGGAAATGGTGCAGGACTACACGACATTTTACGGCAGCATGGAGGAAGCCTTTCCCGAAACGAAGACGGTCGGAACGATCTTTTTGAAGTCGAAAACCGCCCAGGACATGGCGGTCCTCGGCAACCTCAAACAGGTCTTCAACTCTTGGCGGGTCACCGGCACGGATAACCGCTTGCTGCAGCTTCAGGCCAAGATGAGATTCCTGGCTTTTGCAGGTCGGTACTTGCGCATTGAATGTGATCCGACGGCGGTGTTCTAGCTAGTTCTCGTCCGGGAATGGGATATCGCCCTGCCAGGATGTCGTTGATTTAAAAAGGTTTATAATACCAGAAGAGCCTGACATCCCTCCCCAGTCTGCTTGCCTTGGGGGTCCATCGCGAGGTGCAGGCCCTGGCCGAGCCGCAAAGCCTCTCCAAAGCGGTCTTCCAGGCACACCGCTGCCTGAAAAGCTCCCCTGCCTGCCGGGCGT
>JANQFM010000880.1 GCA_028277865.1 Acidobacteriota bacterium | reverse complement strand
CGCTACGCTGAGGGCCGGCCTTGAAGCCGAGCGAATCTCCCACAGGTCCTTTGGGCGGTTGCCCCGAGTCGGCCTCGATTTTGCCGGTGTTCAGGGACTGCAGCTCTGGGACCAGACCACCCGTCAGAGCCGCATTGGCGGCTACTTCGAACTGGAAAGGGGCTTCGGGCCTTGGGCCGTCAACCTGGGCCTGCGTGCCGACCGTTACCGACTGCCCGACGCGGTCAGCTTGGAGCCTCGTTTCTCGTTGAGCTACCGGCTGTCGGCCAACCAGCAGGTGCGCTTGGCGACCGGGCTCTACCGGCAGCGGCCCGCAGTCGAATACCTCAGTCCGGGTTTCGGAAACCCCTCCCTCGGGCTCATGACTGCCCGCCACTGGGTTCTGGGATATCGCTACGGAGACCAGGAAAAGCGCCTTCACATACGGGTCGAGGGATACTTCAAGAATTACAGCCGACTGCCCCTCCAGAATGCGCAAACAGGCTTTGACGACCAGGGTCATGGCTATGCCCAGGGAATCGATTCCTACGCTGCCTGGAAAGGGGCGTCCTGGAAGGGCTGGCTCTCCTACAGCTACCTTCGCACTCGGCGCCTGTACACACCCTGGCAGAGGCGGGAGCAATTCGACACCCCCATCGCTTCCTACCCGCCGGACTTTGCCGTACCTCACTCGCTGCAATTGAACTTCAGCCGGCAACTCCCTTCTGCGATCGACCTGTCCTCCAGTTTCCGGGTCGCCTCGGGCGTACCCTACACCCCGGTGACTGGAACCCGGTCCGCACCGGGGGGGGCCGTTCCGGTCTACGGCCCGATCAATTCGAAACGCGTCCCGGCCTATCAAAGGCTCGATCTGAGCTTCAGCCGTCCAGTGGGGATTTTTCGAGAAGCCCTCAGCCTGATCTACCTGGGAATCAACGACGTGCTGGACCGGCGCAGTTTCTTTCGATTCGTTTACTCCGAGGACTTCAGCCAACGCCGCCCGGCCCGAACCTCGTTCGGGCGGACTTTTTATTTCGGTATCAGTTTCAGAAAGTGAGGCAAACAGATGATTTCAATCGCCTTCGGATTATGGATGTCCATTCTCGGCCTGGGCACCCCTCAAGCCTGGACGGAACACTTGGACGACCCGCTGCTTCAACAGCTTGAAAAGGCTTCCAGCACCGGCCTTGCCGCAACCCTTGAAGATTGCCGGCTGCAGCTCAAGGCCCGCCTCGGCCAAGCGGGCACCGCGACCAATGCCGAGTACAATGTGGCCTATGCCGACTGGAGGCTTGCCCAACTGCTGATGGGACAAAACAACGACAAAGAGAGAATCGACACTCTTTTGAAAGAGGCCCAGACTTTGCTGGAAGAGGCCAAAAGGAATTCCCCTGAAGACCCCGAGGTGCTCTCTCTTTTGTCCGGCGTGCTGGGCCTGCGCATCGGGCAAAGCATGATGCGTGGCATGCGGCTCGGCCCTCGGGCGGGAAACTTGCTCGACAAAGCTGCTCGGCTGGCGCCTGAAAACCCGAGGGTTGCCCTCCAAAAGGGAATCAGCGCCTTCCATACGCCCCGACTGTTCGGAGGAGGAGTCAAAAAGGCCGAAAAGCATCTCAGGCAGGCAGTTGACCTGTTCGCCCGTGAGCCGCTCAACGCTGCTTGGCCCAACTGGGGCCGGATCGACGCCCTGACCTGGTTGGGGCAGGCTCTGGCCAAGCGGGGCAATAAGGAGGAAGCCCGGCAGGTCTACCAGCAGGCGCTGGAATTGGAGCCTGACATGGGCTGGATCCGGTTTGTTTTGCTTCCGGCCTTGGAAAAGGAATAATTGAAGTTGGAACCAATTCAGGCCAAGATGCACGAAGAGACCTTTGTCGGCCAGGCCAGGCTGCGGGAAGAGGACAGCAGGCTTCACGCCGGAGTGCCTGCCGGATCGAGCCGAGGCTGGCTGTTGGCGCTGGCTGCCTGGGCGGTCGCCTCCCTCATCCATGGGATTTTACTCATGGCCCAGGAAGGGGTCTTCGTCCTCTTCGCCTTGGCCGGCTCCGGGGTCTACTACGGGCTGCTGGGATTGCTGGGGTTTGCCGTCTGGAAGGTCTGCGCAGGGCTTCATGAAAGCCACTGGCCTTTCTGGAAGCTGGCAGCCGCCCATGGGCTGATGATGGTGACAGCAGTTGCAGCCTGGCAGTCCGCCTACTTCGGCTTCATCTACCTGGTCGCAGGCACCGAGGTGATCTGGATACAGATCGAGGACGGAGGGCTGTGGCTGATCCTGCAGGCGGTTCTCACCTACACCGCCATGGTGATCGGATTGGTCGCCCTGCAGACCTCTCGGCGGCTTGAGCAGCAACGTCGGCGGGCCGGCGAACTCCGCCTGCTGGCACGTGAAGCGGAGTTGGCTGCGCTGCGTGCCCAGCTGCGGCCTCATTTCCTCTTCAACGTCCTCAACTCCATCTATTCCCAGGTTCGACCCGACCCGGACAAGGCGGAAAAGATGATCGACTTGCTGGCCGAACTGCTTCGCGAGACCCTGGACATCAGCGACCAGCCGGTCATCTCTTTTGAGCGCGAGATCACCTTGACCAAACGCTACCTGGAGATCGAGCAGCTTCGGCTGGGGCAGCGGCTCAGCGCCCGGTTCGATGTCGACGATTCGGCCCTTGCAGTCCCGGTCCCGCCCCTGCTGCTGCAGCCTTTGGTGGAAAACGCCATCAAGCACGGCATCCGCCCCACCTCACGGCCGACCAGCATCGAAATTGCCGTGCGAGCGAACGATTCCTTTTTCGAGTGTTCGGTTCGAGACAGCGGCCCGGGAAGCGAGAACGGGATTGTTGAAGGAATCGGCCTCGGCATCACCCAGGCTCGCCTGGAGAGATCCTACGGCCGACAAGCCTCGATCTCTTACCAAAACCTTCAACCGCATGGATTTCAGGTCAGCTTGCGACTGCCTGTGAAGCCCAAGAGCCGAAGGATGGCCCACCCATGATCAAGACAGCAGCGCTGACGGTTGTCATTGTCGACGACGAGCCGGATGCGCTTTCTCTGCTGATCCGCCACGCAGCTACCCGGTCGGAACTCCAAGTGGTCGGCGAAGCCCGATCCGGCATTCAGGCCGTCAGGACCATTGCCCAGACGCAGCCTTCCCTGCTGCTGCTCGATGTGGAGATGCCCGAGTTGGACGGATTCGGCGTTTTGAAAGAGCTTCAGCGGCGCACCCAGCCCCTCCCCAGCGTCATTTTCATCACGGCTTATGAAAAGTATGCAGTCCGGGCCTTCGAAGCCCAGGCTCTGGATTACCTGCTCAAGCCCGCCTCGCTGCAACGGTTCAACCAAGCCATTGATCGATGCCTCGACTCTCGGAAGGGCCGCGAACCGGATCTATCCCGTTTGTTGGAGGATGCCCTTCAGGCGCCTCCTCAGCGGTTGCTGATCCGGCAGCAGGGCCGAATCGTGCCCGTCCCGGTTGAGTCGATCGACTTTGTCGAAGCCTGCGGAGACTATGTGAATGTCTGGGTCGGCAAGCGCAGCTTCCTGATCGAGCGGACCCTCACCAAAATGGAACAGCTTCTGGCGCCCCGTTCCTTTGTCCGCGTTCACCGCAGCACTCTGGTCAACCTGCAGAGAATCCGGGAGCTGAGTCCAATGGGAGGCGGGCGCTACCTTTTGATTCTGCAGAGCGGGCAAGAACTCGCCGTCAGCCGCAGCCATGCTCATTTGTTTCGCGGCAGCGTCTTGTAGGAATCCGCACAGCCCAGGCACGCCCCGGCGGCCAATTTATCTGCAAGAAAAAATAAATATTGACATTTGGTTTTTTGTTGGGTAGCATCCGTTCCTAGCTATAGCTAGGCCGCTAAGGTTTCAGGGTTCTTCTCGATTGAGTCAATTTTGGCTGGGAGGAGTCCGGCGGCGGTCAGGGGATCCGGGCTCCAGGTCCCAGGATCCGGATTCCAGAGTCCGAATCCTGAAAACCCGGAACCTGGAACCCGAAACCCGAAGTCCTTCTGCGGTCGGTCTGAGGCGCTGCCTCGTTAGTGTTAGAGTTTGGAATTCAATCGGTTTTGGGATTCGAGGGCACCTCGCCTTTGTCCATCCAACCAGCCAGGGGAGGTTTTTTATGAAAGCGTTTGTTCGTCGAGTTTTTCACAACAAGGTTTTGGTGGCAATCGCTTTGCTGCTGATCCTGGAGGGCGGTGTGGCGTTCATGACTCAGGCCGAAGCGTCTCAGATTCTCGACATTTTCTCCAGCGGCACATCCTGGGAACTCCCTTGCTGCCTGGAAGAATGGCAAAACCAATGCTCCTCATATGAGACTGCTTTTGCCTATTGCGGAGCGGGCTGCAACGATTGTGATCCGATCCAGTGCCTGACAGATCCTCCCTTGTGCCTTTTCTAGCCCCAAAATACGCGAGCAAGGAGCCCCGATAGGATTTAAACCCATGGAAGGAATCGAATCGAGTAGCTTCTCTGGGCCGCCCCGTCCTACCAGTTGCAGAAAAGGGGAAAGGCGTCTTCACCTGCTTCAGCAGGTTGCCCGAAAGCTTCAGCCTTTCGGGTTATTAGCCCAGTCCTTCAGGGCTGGGGACTGAGTGCACAGGGTAGATGCAAGCCCGTTTTTCAACGGGCTTTGCTCTGGGCTTCAGCCTCGGCTCCGGCACACTCGGCGGGAGTTGGGCAACAACGTCCAGGGGGCTGAAGCCGGCTGCCGGAAGCCCGTTCGATCAAACGGGCTCTTCCAGCTTGCCTGGGAACGCAGCCTGATCGCCGAAGTGGAAGGGCACAAGGCAGGCAAAGGCTCCAGCGCCTCCTTTCGCGAATTCGGGGTGGGCGCGTGTGAGCGGAAGAGGGGCCGTGTCTTGAATTCTTAATTCTGCGAGTCGATGCCGTCGTGGACAGGAACATGCTCAAACAAAATTAAGAATTCAAGACACGGCCCCTGTTCAGGCTAGTTGTCGATGAAAGGAATCGTCGAAGGTGACGAAGCGGTGGCCGGAATCAGGTTGGGGTTGGCGCAATTTTGCAGGATCAGAGCCCGGCAGCCGGCGTCCTCTTGATCAGTGAGGCCCAACTCGACGACGATTTCACCGGTGATGCGGATGTGGGCGCAGGACCGGATCGATGGGTCACCGCTCGCGCACAGGGTTCCCGAGCAAGCCACTCGTCCGTCGCTGTAGGTGACCCCGGCCAGATCCGGAAAGCCCGGGAAGTTTTCGCCGCACTCGGCGATGGTGCCTTCCAGCAGCTGCTCAGCCGTATAGCAGGGGCAGAACAGGTCGCAGGGAGGCCTTCGGCCCGTGATCTGCGTGAACTTGTCTCCTACCTTGGTGCAGGCGTTGGCTGAAGCCTGCGGATTGTCCAAGTGGCAGTCCATGGCCTCGCAGTAGGCGTTGCACAGTCCAAAGGCAGCCCCAGACTCGCCATCGCAGATGTCTTCCTGCGCTGGTGTCTCTCCGTCCGGCGTCTGGCCTACAGCGGCCCCCGTACAGAGGATCAGGGAACAAAAGAACAACAGTGTCAGAGTCTTGCGCATGTTTCTCTCCTTACCACGCCCTACATTCATTGCAGATCATCACTGCAACGAACACAGATTGGATTGAAGACCAGCAATCAAACTCCCCTCAAATTGAGCTGATCAGAAATGAGGCTTATTTATTACCAGATACTGAAAAGTGTTGCAAGATTTTTATTAAACATAATAAAGTTTTGTTTATTTTCATTGACAGGGAAAAATCTCTATAGTCCAACTCTTTATGCCGAAATTCATTGAGTAACGCGCTCGACGTTGGGTTTTGATGGCCGACTTCGCGGGATGACTAGGAATCGGAGAGATATGAGTTTGCCGAGTGGTTCACACTTCACTGCCGACGAGGGGGCTTTAGGCTACTGGTGGTGTAGGCGGCTTTCGGGCAGGTAGGGGTCGTTCAACGGAGTCAGGGGCGCCTTGGCCAAAGCCCGCGACGTCATCCAGAAAAAGAAGGACAGGTAGCCCAACGGGATGAGGACTTCCTGCAGCCCGATCACTGGTCCCGGAAGG
>JANQFM010000721.1 GCA_028277865.1 Acidobacteriota bacterium | reverse complement strand
GTCACCTCTTTTCCGGACTGCTCATGATTGCGCTCAGCCTGCCGCTGCTCAAAGGCAAAGTGGGGATGAACCGCTGGTACGGAGTTCGCATCCCCAAGGCTTTCAAGTCGCCAAGCAATTGGTACTTGCTGAACAGCTACGGTGCACGTCAGCTCATCGGGGCGGGTGCAGTGCTGGCGGTCATCGGCCTGGTCAGCTTGGCAATCCCCTTGGATCGTCAGCTATGGTATTTCTGGCTGGCTGCATTCGCCCCGATTCTGGTGCTGGTCGTACCGGTCGTTCGGATTATGCGCTTCTCCAAGACGCTTCCTTAATGCCACCGAGGCACAGAGTGCACAGAGAAGAATCAGAAAAGCCCCTCTGTGGCTTCCCCTCAGGCGACCGGGCTTTGCCTCGTCGGCGATCTCTTGCGGCGGCCTCTCCCAACGGCTACCATCATGGCGTCAAAGCCCTGCACCGTCCGGGAGAGATCGCCATGAGCCATAAGTCCTTATTTTTTCGCCTGGTTTCAATCGCCGTTTTCGTCCTTGGGGCCGCCTTCCCGCCAGCGGCGCTTGCTGAGTCGAGGGACAAGCCCAAGGTCACAGCCGAGCAGCTGCGCCGGAATCCTCACGTCGCCGAGGCCATTGGGCTGCTGGAGGCATGGGTCGATGCCCAGATGGCCTACAAGCGGCTGCCCGGCATTTCGATGGCGGTCGTCTACGACCAGGATGTGATCTGGAGCAAGGGCTTCGGCTACTCTGACCTTCAGGAAAAGCGTCCCGCCACAACGGAGACCATCTACAGCATCTGCTCCATCTCGAAGCTTTTCACCAGCATCGGCGTCATGCAGCTGCGGGACGAGGGCAAGCTGAGGCTGGACGATCCCATCTCCCGGCACATCCCCTGGTTTAAGATCCGGCAAAAGCACTCCCAGGCCGGACCCGCCACGGTGGAGGCCATTTTGACCCACTCCTCGGGACTTCCCCGCGAGTCGGCCCATCCCTATTGGAGCGGGCCCGAATTCGCCTTCCCCTCCCGCGATGAAGTGATCGAGCAAATCGGCAGCCAGAGCACCCTTTATCCGGCTTCGACGTTCTACCAGTATTCGAATCTGGGATTGACTCTGGCCGGGGAGTTGATCGTCCAGGCTTCCGGGATGCCTTACAGCGAATACGCGCGCCGCAAGATTTTGGGGCCGCTGGGCCTGGACAGCACCACCCCGGAGATCCCTGTCGAAGAGGAAGGCAAGCGGCTGGCCGCCGGCTACGGCGTCCTCGACCGCCAGGGAGAGCGCCAGCGGATGCCCCTGTTTCAAGCCCGGGGGATCGCGCCGGCCGCCGGGTACGCTTCGACCGTCGAAGACCTGTCACGATTTGCCTCCTGGCAGTTCAGGCTGCTGGAGAAAGGCGGTCAAGAGGTGCTGCAGGCAAACACGCTGCGCGAGATGCAGCGGGTTCACTGGGTGGACCCCGACTGGAGCGCCCACCGGGGGCTGGGCTACGGCGTGTGGAGAAGCGACGGCAAGACGTTTGTGGGGCACGGGGGCTCCTGCCCCGGCTTCCGCAGTCATCTGAGCCTGGACATCAAGGGCAAGGTGGCGGCTGTCTTCATGACCAACGCCATGGGCGTCAACGTCGGCCTGTTCACCCGGCGCAGCCACCAAATCCTGGGCGAGGCATTGCTTCAGGCCGCCAAGCCCGACTCCAAGCCCAAGGCGGCTGATCCCTCCTTTGCAGCTTATACGGGGCTATACCGATCGGCTTGGGGTGAAGGGACGGTGCTGCCTTGGAAAGGTAAGCTGGCCATCATCTACCTGCCCAGCGATGATCCCTTGGATTCCCTCACCCAATTCGAGCATCAGCAAGGCCAGCTCTTCCGCCGCAAGCGCAAAGACGGCGAACTGGGCGAGGAGATCCGATTCGAATTAGACGCCTCGGGCCAAGCCGTTCGCCTGTGGCGGCATGGGAACTTTATGCAGAAGGTGTCAAGGTAGGGGTTGAACTCCCACTAACACGCCAGGTTCTCGAAGATTCCGGCCGCGCCCATTCCGCCGCCGATGCACATGGTGCAGAGGCCGTAGCGGACCCCACGGCGCTTCATCTCGTGCAGCAAGGTGGCGGTCAGCTTGGCGCCGGTGCAGCCCAGAGGGTGGCCCAGGGCGATGGCGCCGCCGTTGACGTTGACCGTCTCCGGGTCGAGGCCGGCTTGGCGGATGACGGCAAGCGCTTGGGAGGCGAAGGCTTCGTTCAACTCGACCAATCCGATGTCCCCCAGCTTCAGCCCTGACCGCTGGAGCGCTTTGGGGATGGCCTCCACAGGGCCGATGCCCATCACTTCGGGTGCAACTCCAGCAACGGCGTAGGAGACCAGACGGGCCATTGGGTCGAGGTCCAGCTGCTTGAGAATTTCGCCGCTTACGACAACCGAAGCGGCGGCGCCGTCGGACATCTGGGAGGCGTTTCCCGCCGTCACGCTGCCCTTGAGGCGGAAGGCCGGGCGCAAGCGTGAGAGCGCCTCAAGGCTGGTGTCGCGGCGTGGGCCTTCATCGACCTTGAACTCGGTTTCAACAGTTTTCGCGCTACCGTTTCCATTTTCGGGCTGGTAGACGGTCTCGCGCACCTGCAAGGGGACGATCTCTTCCTCAAAGCGTCCCAAGCGGATGGCCGCCAGCGCATTTTGATGGGAACGCAAGGCAAAGGCGTCCTGATCCTGGCGGCTGACCTTGTATCGACCCGCCACAGTTTCGGCCGTGATCCCCATGCTCACATAGACCTCCGGGTCGGATCGGACCAGCCCTGGCTCGGGCGCGAAGTGGAAGCCGGTCATGGGAACCAGGCTCATCGACTCCGATCCTCCGGCCACCACCACGTCGTTTTGCCCGGCCACGATCGAATTGCAGGCCATGGCGATGGTCTGCAGGCCCGAGGAGCAGAAGCGATTGATGGTGGCGGCTGGGACGGCGTCGGGCAGTCCGGCCCTTTGGGCGATGACGCGGCCCATGTTGAGGCCTTGCTCGCCTTCGGGCATGGCGCAGCCGATCAAAACGTCGTCGATTTGGGAGTCCTTCAGGCCCGCGACTCGCTTTAGAGCTTCGCGGACGGCGGCGGCGCCCATCACCTCGGGGCGGGTGTTGCGCAGGGTTCCGCGCTTGGCTTTCCCGACGGCGGTTCGGACGGTGCTGACGATGTAGGCTTCTTTCATGGGTTCCTCGGGGGGAGAAACCGCAGAGGGCACGGAGCAGAACGCAGAGAGGGGAAGAGAAGATTTTTCCTCTGCGAACCCTGCGTCTTCTCTCGAACTCCTCTGCGGTTAATTCCGTAACGGCTTGTTCTTGGTCAAGATGTGCTCGATCCTTTGCTGGGTCTTCTTTTCCCCCAGCAGCGAGAGGAAGGCCTCCCGTTCCAACTCCAGCAGGTAATCCTCGTGGACGTGCGACGGCCCGCTCAGGTCGCCGCCGGTCATGACCCGGGCCAGGCGTCCGGCCAGGTGGCAGTCGTATTCGGTGGCGTAGCCGGCTAGGGCCATTTCGCGGGCCATCATCTCCAGGGCGGCCCGGCCCGGCGCACCCAGCACGTAGATGGCGTTTCGCAGCGGCGGCGGGGAGTACCCCTGGGCGTCCAGGCGCAGCACTTCCTGGCGGGCGGCGTGAAGCCTCCGTTCGGCGTTCATCACGATGCAGGCAGTGGGCAGTAGATAGCCGGTTTCGACGGCTTCCTGGGCGCTGGTGGCCACCTTGGCGGTGCCGATGGCCTGAAAAGCCCTGAATACGAAAGGCTGCACCTGGCTGGCGAACTCCTCGGCGGCGCTTTCCGAGGCGCGTGCCGTCATGTGGGTGGTCCCGGTTCCGGCGGGGATGAGGCCGGCGCCCAACTCGACCAGTCCAATGTAGGTTTCGGTTGCCGCCACCACCTGGGAGCTTCCCATGCCCATCTCGCAGGCGCCTCCTAAAACCTGGGAGTGCATGGCTGTGACCACCGGCTTGGCGGCGTAGCGAATGCGCTGGATGGTGCTTTGAAAGCGCTTGACGGCCTGGGAGATCTTTCCGAATCGGCCTCGCTGAACCAGTTCGGCCACTTCCTTCAGGTTGGCGCCCACCGAAAAATTCCTGCCCTGATTACCGATCACCAGTCCGGCGAAGTCACCCTCTTCGACGATCTGCACAGCTTCCAGCAGCCCTTCCATCACCTTTCGGCCCAGGCTGTTGGCCTTGGAGCGGAATTCGTAAAGGGCGACGCCCCGGCCCAAGTCGAGCAAAGCCGCCTGTTCGTTTTGCCAGACTGTCTTTTGGGGGTCGGACCGGATGTAGCGGAGCTGAATTTCGTCCTGGGGTTCTTCGGCGGGCAGAAATCCGCTGGCGGGGACATAGGCCTGCCTGCCGCCATCCGTCCGTTTGTAAAAGGAGCTCGCGCCGGATTGCTCCATCTGCACGACCCAGCCGGGCAGCTGGATTCCTCTTTCGCGCATATCTGCGCTCACCGCGGCGAATCCGAGCACGTCCCAGAT
>JANQFM010000716.1 GCA_028277865.1 Acidobacteriota bacterium | reverse complement strand
ATCTTGCGGGCTTCCGGAGTCTGGATCCGCTCTGCTGCCAGGATCGGGATCCCTCCAGAGGCAGAGGCCCGCAAGATGCGGGCGCTCCAGATTTGACTCAAATGTGAAGAATATCGAAACCCTAGCGGCCTAGAAACAATTGCGGAAACCGTGATGGTGCCTTAAGATTCCGGCAGTTCTTGAAGTTTTTAACATGCACCAAGGAGGAGCGATGTCGTCAAAAGGATGGGCGCGGTTCTTTCCGCGCGTGATGCTGGGGCTGATCTTCTTTATGGCCGGTTGGTTCAAGTGTTTTCAAATGACGCCCATGGGGCATGCCAGCAACTTCTTCACCGGTCCTTATGCTGACACCTGGATCCCTCATTTCCTGCTGCTGGCCGCGGGAGTGGCGATTCCGGTCCTGGAACTGGCGGCGGGTTTGATGCTCATCCTGGGCTTCCGCGTCCGTGAGGCACTGCTGGTGTTGGGAGCAATCCTGCTGCTGGTGACCTATGGCCACCTGCTCAAGGAGCCGCTTTACGACACCACCAGCCACATCTTCCCCCGCACCATCCTGCTGCTGGCAGTCTTCTTGTGCCCTGCAAAAGACGACCTCCTGACCCTGGATTATTGGCTGGAAAAGCGGCGCAGTCGAGATTAGGCCGCATATGTGCCGAGGCTGAAGCCCAGAGAAAAGCCCGTTGAAAAACGGGCTTGCATCTGTTTTGTGCACTCAGTCCCCAGCCCTGAAGGACTGGGCTAACAGCCCGAAAGGCTGAAGGCTTTCGGGCAACCTGCTGAAGCAGGTAAAACGCGATTCCCCTTTTCTGCAACTGGAAGGAAACACCCGCCCTTAAGTTAAGGCTAATCGGGTCCGCCCCCGTGGGGCTCGTCCATGGTCGTCCCAGCGGCACCCTTCGCTTCTGAACTGACAACCGGCAACTGGCAACTGACAACTGTCTTCACGGATTCTGAGCTTCGATGGCGGCAAGGAATTGCTGGGCGAAGTCGCCGAAAAGGGCGAAGACGACCACCAGCGAATCGCTGCTGATGCGGATGTGCCCTCCGACTTGATCGAAGCCCTCTCCGAAATAGAGATCTTCATTGAGCAGTCCCAGCACGCGCTCTTCCGCTTCCACCGTGAACTCCCTCTGGCCGCTCAGGTTGCCTTGGGCGTCGAAGGCCTCGACACGGATCTGGGCGGGCGAGGCGAAAAAGGGCGGAGTGGTGTTGAGGATGGCCAGTCCCGTAAACATGTTCACGCTGGGGGATTGGGCGACCTGGTAAAGCTCCCATTGCAGCCTGCCAGCCGCGGACATGGGCAGCGAGGAGAGCACTTGGCCGCCGTTGAAGCGAAAAGTGACCGCGCCCAGCAGGTGGGCGGCGGTGAAGAAATCGGGGCCGATGTTGTTCTGCGCCACCTGATCAATGCGCAGGAATCCCGATACGGTGCTGCCGGGCGGAGGATTCAGGTTCAGCATGAGGCCCAGGTCACGCACGAATAGCTCTCCAGGCTGCAGCACGAACTCACTTTGGGCGAGGATGATCCCCTGATTGTCGAAAGCGGTGACCGTTACATCGAGCGGCACCGAATCCAGGCTGATCAGTCGAATGTCCGTCGAGTTGTCCTGCCCATCCAGGAAAAAATGGGGGGCAAACAGTTCCCGGACGACCTCGTCCGCCTGGGCGGCAAAGGCTTCGACGGCCTGGGAAGTGGCATGGAACTGGAAGCCTTGCAGGGCCACCGAGGACGAAACTTCGATGTATCCGTCCGCCACGTCGGCCCCGATTCCGAAGGCCTTCTCCAAAGTGGCGCTCAGGGTTCCTGCCGAGGGAATCGCGAAAGTGGCCTGAGAGACCGTATTTCCCCCCTCGTCCTTCAAGGCCAGATCCACCTGAGAGGCATCTTGGTTGAACGGGTTGTGCAGGAACAGCCGGGTGGAATCCGTTGCGGACTGGCGGGCCACCGGGAAGACCAGGAAGCGGTTGATCGGCAGGCGGCCCCCGATCCCGTCCAACTGGCTGCCGTCGTCGCGGCCCGCCATGAAGAATCCCCGCAGCAGGTTGTTTTCGCCTCGGGCCAGCAAGGTGAGGGTATCGTCAGCCAAGCCGCTGATTTCCGTGCTGACTTTGGCGGATTGCCCGCGAGGGGCCAGGGCTCCTTCGGGATCGGAGACGAAGGTGTCGTTGCCTTGCGCGTCGACTCCTTCGACAGCAAAGTTGTCGGCGCTGTCGGACGGGTTGACCACCGCCAGCCCCACGAAGCCGTTGTCGAACAGGCCGGAGGGGCCGTTGGCAGCGGGCAGGATGGTCGAGTCGGCCTCCAGGGTGGCCGGAAAGACCAATAGCGGTTCCACAGGCGTCACCAGCGTTGCGCCGAAGGAAAGCTCTTGTGCATCTGCCTGGTCCCAGTCGGCTGAGGCCGTCAAGCTGAGGTTCCCAGGCGCCCTTGGTGCGGCAGCGAGGTTGAGCACGACTTCCGCTCCCGCAGCAAGTGTCCCGATTTGGCAGGAGGACCGGCTGCCCTCTGCAGTGCAGCCCGCCGCCAGTTCGGTGAACGTGGCGCCGGCGGTCAGGGCGCTGTTGAGGGTCACTCCGGTGACGGCCTCATTGCTCAGGTTCTTGACAGCCACTTCATACTCCAAGCTGCTGCGGGCCATCAGGGATTCCCTGGACCTCCTGACATTGAGGGCCACGACTTCGCCTGCCACGCCCTGCGTCTGTGCTCTGAAGACCAGCCGACCTCCTCCGGGAGTTCCGAAGTTGGAGATCTTGACCCAGATGCGGGCGCCCGGCTCGACTCTCCAGTCGATCTCGGCGGGCAAGCCGAACCCTCCGGCATCCTCGCACTCCAGCGGGGTGAAGCTTCCGCAAACCCCTTCATAGATCTGCAAAATGGGTTCGAAGCGGCTTCCGCGGGTGGAAAGATGCAGGTCGATGGGCAACTGGGAGTCGTTGGCAAATGTGTACCAGACAGAGTTGGACTGGGCGGGCACCTGAAAGGAGCCGCAGCTGGTTTGGGGTTCGTTGAATTCATTGCCGGCCGTGCGGGTGTCGCGCTCATCCACGAAAGGAAGGTCGCCACGAGTGACCTCGATGGCGTCGGCGCAGTCGTCGTTCTGGGGTGTCGGCGGCGATTGCTCCAGGCGCAGGATCAGGTTGCCCCCGCCGCCGAACCCGCTGGCCTTGAGCAGGTAGGTCTGGCCCGGCTGGGCCGTGAAGAGCAGGTCGGACGTCAAGGAGTCCGACTCGTCGTCGTTGCAGGCTTCAGCCGAAAGAGCCATGCACTGCCCGCTGTAGAGCTGCAAAATGGTGTCAAAGCTGCTGCCCAGAGTACGGGCACGCAATGCCAGCGGCTCAGGGCCATCGTGAGTGAACGAGTACCAGACCGTGTTGAATGTGGAGGGGTTGGTGTCGACTCCGCAGGAGTTGGAGGCCTCTCCCAGTTCGTTGCCGGCCGCCCGGGTGTCCACCTCGTCCACGAAGGGCAGGCTCAGCAGGTCGATCTCCATGGCGTCGACGCAGTCGTCGTTGACAGGGACTGTGACTTCCTGGACGGAAAAATTGAGCAGTCCGCCTCCCGGAGTAGTGTTGAAGTCGGTGACCTTGATTCGGAAGGTCTGGTCCGGCTGGGCGTCTATGGCCAATTGGGAGGTGCGTCCGCCACCGCCGCCGTCATCGTCGCATTGGCGGGGAGTGGTTGCCAGGCAACTGCCCGTATAGACCTGCAAAATGGTGTCGTACTCACTTCCGACAGTCGAAATTAAGAAGGTGCCCGCAAGGCCGCTGTTGTTGGTGAACTCATACCAGACGCTGCTGCCGGCCCTGAAATTCCCGCACTGGTTGGGAGGCTCTTCCACCTCCCTGACCGCTCCCAGGGTCAGCCGTTGATCGACAAAGGGCAGGCTTGAGGCGTTGACGGCGATGGCGTCATTGCAGCCATCGTTGACGGGAGGGTTGAAGCCGTTGAGGGTCAGATCCGCCTCGACAGCCGCCCCGGGACCCCCTGCCGGCGTTTCGATCAGAAAAGGGGCTGCTTTCGGATCATCGCTACTGGATTCCGCCGGGCCACTGTAGAATTCTTCGGGTCCGGGAAGGGTGTCGGCAGTCGAGCCGAAGGCAGCAGGCGATCGGAGAATGGGGGTCGAAAAGCCTCCTGCAACAGTATCCCGGACTTCCAGGCTGTACTCTCCCCCAGGCGTCAGCGCGTTCAGGGTGTAGGTGCCTGTGAGAGGACCCCCGTTCAGCGTGTCTTGCAGGAAGTCGCCGCTGATGGCCGAAACCGCATCCTGGAACGGGTCGCCGCCCCTGTTGCGAACGATGATCTGCCCTCCGGTCAAAGCCAGTCCGGCATTATCCCGCAGGACTCCCCGGATGCTTCCCAGCGATTCCAGGGGCATGGCCGCCTCGGGGTACAAGGTGGAAAGGATGGCGATGTCGTCGCGGTGCAGGGAGGTCTGAAAGAGCCCCAGTCCGTCCGGTGTCGGATCGCTGAAAGGATACATCGTCTCGATGTCGTCTCCCTCCACCTGCATGGCGGATCCGTCGGGGAAGACGGCGTCGCTGCCTGCAAAGAAAATGGCCTGCCCGTTGACAAGCGTATGGGCCAAATTGAGCAGATGGCCCAGCTCATGGGCGATGATGCCCCGGAACGATGCGCCGTCCAGGTCGCCGGGATCCACTTCCGACCCGTTGAGCAGCACCCAGCCTTCGGTAATCGAGTTTCCATCAGCGAATTCCGGTGTGGCAATCCCCAGGACGCCCGCCGGCAGCCCCAGGTCGTCGAAGATGTCTCCGTTGCCGTTGCCGTCCTCATCCTGGCTGTCGAAAATGATGGGAGTGACACCTCCATTGTTGGCGAACAGGAAAGAAAAATAATTCTCGACCGCGAAATCGCCCGGGCCTTCCGGCCCTTCGATCGATCCGACAATCCCTCCGTTTTGCATCACGACGGAGGCCGAAGGCACGTCGGTCCAGCTTTGAGCCGCTGTCAACAGGTTCGCCAAGGCAGTCTCGGGCAAAAGGTGCCCCAACGATCCGGCGTCCGGATAAAACACCACTGTGGGGGGCGTCCCGCCCCATCTGTAGGCCGCTCCGTCCGATTCCAGCAGCAAAGGGCCGCCTGCCTGCAGGGCCGTCCATCCGATGGCCGTCAGCAAAAGGCTTGACAGGGCAAGGGCAGGCTTTCCCTGCAGTCTTCGAATGCTGCTCATCGCGCGCCTCCTTCCGCCCTCAAGCTGCGTCCCAGTTCTGCCAGGCTGATCGTCTCTCCCAGGCTCACCCGTTGGACGGTGGCCATGAAGGCCGAATAGGCCACCGGTCCTTGCAGGGCTTCCCCGGCGTTGCCGCTGCGGCTGCGCAAGGCGGCCTGATGCCGGGCCAGCCTCTGGGCGGCTGTTTTGGAAGTGTCCAGCAGCAGGTTGCGGTTGCCGATGCCGTTGACCACCCTTTGGCCGGGCATTTTCCCCACCACCCGAAAAGCGCCTTGCAGCAGCCCGATGGGTGCGGAAAAGCCCAGTCGGCTTTCATTGTTCAGGAAAAGCGTGTAGGTGGCGCCGGGCAGGTAGTCGGGCATTCCGTCAATGCGCGTCAGCCTGCCGCCCAGGCTGGTACGATTCTGCCGGTTGCGGATCCCGAATTGCTTGACAGTGACCGTCTCCCCTTCGAAGCGCCCCTTGACCGCTTCCAGGATGCGGAAGGTGTAAAGCGAGTAGGGAAGCCC
>JANQFM010000683.1 GCA_028277865.1 Acidobacteriota bacterium | reverse complement strand
AATCGACAGGCGGGGGAATGTTGCCGCCAGAAGGCCAGATTCTCGCCGCGCAGCTCCTCGCCGCCCAGCACCAGGTATCGGCAGCAGTCGCGCACCTTGCCAGGCAGCAGGTGTCCCAGAGCCTGCAAGTGAGCCGGAGTCAGTTTGAGGAGGCTGAAGTCCCGTTCCCTTTGCAGGATTTCGACCAGCGCCTGCAGCCCTTCCTGCTGTGGGACGAATGCCACCCTTTGTCCCGCCAAGAGCGGCGAGAACATGGCGGTCACGCTCAAGTCGAAGGAGATCGAGGAATGAAGCGGCGCTCCCCGGCCCTCGGCCACCTGATAGGCCTTCACACTCCAGCTCAAATAGTTGGCCAATGCTTGATGGGCAACCGCCACTCCCTTGGGTTCGCCGGTGGAGCCCGAGGTGTAGATCACATAGGCCGTGCTCTGGGGCTGGATGGGAAGCCGCAGGGGATCCGTCGGCTGCAAGGAGATCTCGTCCCAGTCCGCGTCCGCCTGGATGCTCCACAGCGAACTGTCGGGGATGCGGGGAGCCAGGCGCTCCTGGGTGAGGAGCAGGGCCGTCCAGGCGTCCTTGACGATGGCCGACAAGCGTTCTTGCGGATAGCCCGGATCGAGGGGCACATAGGCGGCGCCCGCCTTGAGGACGCCCAGCAGCGCCACGGCCATTTCCAGGCAGCGATCGAGGAAGATCCCCACCTGCACCTCGGACCCTGCGCCCAACATCTGCAGGTGGCGCCCCATTTGGTTGGCGCGACATTCCAACTCGCCGAAGCTCAGAAACTGATCGCCGAAGGTCGCTGCCACGGCATCGGGGCATTCGGCGGCCCGATGCTCGAACTGCTCCACCAGCAGGGCCGGCGCCTGCCATGAGGCTTGCTGACTGGACCACTCCCGCACTGCCTGGTGCCGCTCGGCTTGGCTGAGCAGGCTCAGGCAGGAGATCTTCCGGGAAGGGTCTGCCAGGGCTCTTTCCAGCAGCTGGCGGAAGTGATGGCAAAAGCGCAGCACGCTGGCCCGGTCGAAGAGGTCGCGGTCGTAGCTGATCCTGCCGTGAATCCGTCGGGTGACCTCCCAAAGGTGGAATTCCAGGTCGAAGCGGGTGGTCTCCATCTCGGCATCCGCCGAAACCGGCGCCATCACAGGCGCCGACGGCTGCCCGGCGACTGCCGCCGAGCCCGAAGCCTGCAGCAGCGAGAGGGTCACCTGGAAGAAGGGATTGCTGCCCGGATCCCTTTCCGGGTGCAGGTCTTCGAGCAGCACGTCGAAGGGAAGGTCCTGGTGGGCATACCCTTCCAAAAGGTCTTCGCTCACTTGACCGACCAGGTGCTCGAAAGAGGGTTCGCCACGCAGGTCGGCACGCAGGGGGAGGAAGTTGACGAAGAATCCGATCAGCCCCTCGATCTCGGGATGATTGCGGTTGGCGACGGGGGTGGCCAGGATGAATTCCGCCTGCCCGCTGCAGCGCTGCAGCAGCACCTGGAAGGCCGCCAGCAGGATCATGTAGGGGGTGGCGCCCTGCTTGCGGCTCAGGGCTTCCAGGCGGCGGGCCAAAGAGGAGGGGAAGTCGACTTCGATCTGCCCTCCCCGATAGCTGCGCGGCTGAGGGCGCGGACGGTCGGTGGGGAACTCCAGCGGCGCAACGCCGCTCACCTTGCCCTTCCAGTAGGCCGTCTGCCCGTCGAGGATCTCGCCCTGCAGCCAGTTGCGCTGCCAGAGGGCAAAGTCGGCGTATTGGATGGGCAGTCGGGCCAACGATGAGGGCCGCCCTACGGAAAAGGCCTGGTAAAGCGCCGCCAGCTCGTTCTGGAAGATGTCCATCGACCAGCCGTCCGAGGCGATGTGAT
>JANQFM010000668.1 GCA_028277865.1 Acidobacteriota bacterium | reverse complement strand
CTCTTGCTATTTTTCAGCAGCGATGTCTTCCACATCCACCCCCAGTTGCAGGCAGGCCTTCTCGAAGCGCCTCCGAAAGGCTGTCACATGCCGCTGGCGGGGAGGCGGCTCGTGCAGGGCGGCCCAGCGCAGCCAGACCCGTCCGCGACGGTCCAGGGCGTGGATGACGGGCCTGTCGAAGCCGATCGCCCTGCCCATGGCCCGCACCGACACTCCGGCACCCGTGCGGGCCAGCATGGCGCAGGCTGCCCGAGCCCAACTCACGTTGCGAACGTTGGGACTGGTCGGCTGCAAAACGGCCAGGTCTTCCAGGCGCACCTCAAAGACTTGGCAGACAACATCGACCACTTGCTCGATCCCATTCCCTACGGGCCTGGATTCTTCTTGCATCGGTCTTAGCGCCGCCTTGGCAAGGCGTCGCGACTGAGGGCCGGGACCAGGAGGGGCCAAGGCCACAGCTTGAGCGACATGCTTTCTCCTTTCATGTCGGACTTCGATATGGGGGGTCATGGGGATGGGCAGCTGCCGACATTCAGGCCCGGAGGCGCCGCAGCAGCGTTTCCCCCCATCCGGACGCCTCCAGACCCTCAGCTCAGCAGCATGCGCTGTTGCCGAACCGGGATAATAATGTCCCTGAATCGGGATTGCAAGCCCCTTCTTCGATCTGCGGCGAAAAAAGTGGTATTTTCCCCATGCACCTATGAACAAGAGCCGATTCCCCAGCTATTTGCGCCAAGTATCGCGAGGGATCACCCAGGCCCGCCTGTCCGCTCGTACAGGCATCAGCACCTCGGTAATCAGTCGGCTGTTCAAGGGAAAGCAGGATCCCAGCTTTGAACATCTGCTGCGCATTTCGTTAGTGCTCGACATCCACCCCGCCTTGCTCTTTGAAGCCGCCGGCATGGAGGACGGGGCGGAGATCTGCCGCTGCCTGATTCCTGAGGATCAGTCCGGCGCCCGGCGGCTCTGTCGCCGGGTGCAGCAGCTCGTCCGACGCGGGGACGCCCGGCGGGTGGATGACGCACTGTCGAACATCGAGCTGGTCTGGGAAGTCAACCGCGATTCCTTCGAGGAACTGGCGCGAACGTCGGGATGCGAGTCGGCTTGCCTGGTGGCCGATCACCAAGTCGAAGGCGATCCGCTCTATCGTTGGAATTGCAGCCAAGAGCAAGCCGAGGTACTGGCCCGCCAGCGCAAGGCGAAGGGCTGGCGGCACTTCAGCCACCGCGGCAAAGGAATCACCCTGGATTTTTTCATACGGGGAGGGAAGGCCCGAAAAGGCAACATCCAAGTCGCCCTTCAGTATTGGGCAGCCGGCTTTCTTTCGGCGCTATCCCGCCGCACCGGCAGTGCGTAGCAGAGAGGCCTGGGCACCCACCAGGTAGCGGAGATCCTCGACTTCAGCCCACATCCTTACTTTGACCCATACGAAAACGTAGGCCAGGCAGAAGAGCCCGAATTGCCACAGGATGAGCGGATGCCGAGCTGCCAGCGTTACCTGCCGGGCTTCGCGGAAGAGTTGGGGAAGGATCCCCGCCACAAAATCGCGACCGAACAGTCGCCTTTCCTGGGGGGTGAGGCGGCCCATGGT
This sequence comes from Acidobacteriota bacterium, assembly GCA_028277865.1. Lineage (GTDB taxonomy): Bacteria > Acidobacteriota > UBA6911 > RPQK01 > DATIPO01 > JANQFM01. The sequence goes on along the minus strand of JANQFM010000668.1, from coordinate 1,689 downwards.
TTTGGCGTGGCTTGGGCTTTGCAAGATATTCAGGATGGTGCCGGCACAGCTGTTCTTCAGCGTCTCGCGCAAGAACTCGTCATTCGGTTGGGTGAGTCGGGCCAGGCGGTGAATGTAAAGCATTATCCACAAGGGAAAAACGATCAACATTACCGCAAGGACTGCCACGGCCACCTCCAGAGAGATTTGGTTAGACGATCAAGCAGACGTTTTGCCGCCTTCGAGTCAAGAATTGCCGCGTCTTTTGCCACCTTGGGTGGATCATAGCGGCTCATGCCATGCGCGATCATGCCCCATGAGATTGCATTCGTCAACTCATGTGCCACCCAAAAGGTCTCATAGGTCCACCAAGTGGCTCCTCCCAACAAAGCGAGCGAACGATTGAAGGCTTGAAGGCAAGCGGGCAAACTGATTCCAAACAGCAGCCCGCCCAGATTCTGGCCCAAATGCACCGTCTTGAAGAAGTGCAAACGGCTGGCCGCCAAGAATGCCAAAATGAAAAGGAAGTAGAAGGCCACATACAGCGCCCTGTAGCCGAAAGATGCTGCTTCGGTCAGCGAGGCCGCAATGAAGATGGGAAGCGCTGCAATCAGGGGCCAGTCCCGTTTGAAGGACGGCGGCTTGGGCAGGTAGTAGATTCGGAGCAGGATGATCGCAGCCAGAATCAAGACGGGCGCGCTGCTCGCATAATGGAGTCGCGAGTAGGCCGCAGAATCATCCCCCAACAATGCAGCTGCAGCGGACTGGACAATATAAGCCGCGGCGAAGAGGGCAAAATAGGCGTAGGCCAGGGGATAGCGCGCGGCCAACTCGCATTTGACGGCCCTGTGGGCAAGGAATATCCAGCAACCCACCATGAAGCTGGTCGCCAACGGCTTGAGAAAGGACAAATCCATAGCCGGATCCCCGGCGCAATTCTATGCGGCCTGGAAGGGGCTGGCTAGTCGGATTAACAGAACGGAGGGCACTCCCGGGGTGGTGGGCCACAGCACTCGTCAGCATCCAATTGAGCGGGCTGTGCTGGCTCGGGAGCTTGCTCGACCACCGCTCCAGTTCCAAGGAAAACAGCTGCCAGCAAGAGAATCAGGGCGCGCAGCATGAGTCACCTCCGGTCGCTGAGGCTAGCAGCCCGGTATGACAGGAGATTTGTCACATCCAAACAAGGATTACATTATCAGGTGGATTGCTGCAGGCCAGGCTGAGTCTCTCCCTCCTCCGCGTCTTAGCGCCTGTGCATGAAATCCCCACTTGAAGGCCGGTTGCAAACCAGCCAGAATAGCGCCATGGTGTTCGATCCCGCACTTTTTCAGGCCGAGCCGGGGGATCTCCTTTTTCAGGACCGCTACCGTGAGGTCGAGGTAGGCCTGTCGTTTCGCAAGGCCGAGTGCTACGGATGCGGATTTATCGGCTTTTACAAGTTCCAATCCCTGCATGTGCGGCGCAATGAAGAGATCCTCTCCTCCGGCTCCGAGGCGATCCGCCCCGATCATATGGACCTGTGGAAGTCCATCCCCCGCTACGCCGAAATCCCCCAGACCGTCAAGTGCAGGCGCTGCGGCGAAGTGATGGGCTTTTACACCTCCTGCATCTTCTGATCTTTGGGCGTGGCCTCTGTGCCCTCCTAGACCGCTAGGGTTTCAGGGTTCTTCACGATTGAGTCAAATTTGGCTGCGAGGGGTCCGGCGGCGG
>JANQFM010000661.1 GCA_028277865.1 Acidobacteriota bacterium | reverse complement strand
TGTCCGGCCTACTCCCCTGCTCGCTAGAGATGTCCTATTAGGTAGGATTGGCTTCTTAGACGCTGGCCCTCCCCGGTTGGGTTCACTTTTTTTCGCATTTTTTCGATAAAACTTCTCCGTTCCCCCTATCAAACCGTCGAAACGTCAAATCAGCGATGCAAAAACCAAGGAGAGAGGAGGAGTCAGGATCGGGAGTCCGCGCTGCTCTCAAGTCGTAGCCAATGGTCCCTTGCCTGTCTTCACTTCACTTTGCGTTCCTTGCGGCTTTGCGTGAAACTCCCGGACCCCTTCCGGTCTGCTTTCTGCCTGATCCCTGGTCCCTGATTCCTGTATCCTCTCCTCTGGCCCCGCCTACAACCAATCGGCGGCTTGGCTGGTCCAAGCTGGCGGACGGAAAAAGACGAAGAGTTCATGAACTCGAATGACAACGAGCTGATCATGAAAGCCCAGAGGGGAGATCGAGCAGCCTTCGAGGAGTTGGTGCAGCGCTACGACCGCAAGGTGCTGTCGATCGCGCTTTCCTTCACCCGCAACGCCGAGGACGCCAAAGACGTTTACCAGGAGGTCTTCCTCAGGGTCCACCGAGCCCTGCCCCGCTTTCAGTTCCGCAGCAAGTTCTCGACTTGGCTGCATCGGGTGACCACCAATGTCTGCCTGACCCATAAGTCGCGCAGCCGGGATCATCTTTTCGATTCGCTGGATGAGGGCTACGGCCAGGATGAAAACGGTTCGAGGGCTCTGGGAGAGTCATTGGCGGCCGACAGCCGTACCGACGAGCTGCTTGTCAGCTCTGAAATCTCCTGCCGGATCAAAGGCGCCATGCAGCAGCTATCGCCCCAGCAGAGGCTGGTTTTCACTCTGAGGCACTTCAAGGGGCACAAACTGCGCGAGATCGCCGAAATCATGAATTGCGCCGAAGGAACGGTCAAAAAATACCTCTTCACCGCCACCGAGCGCATGCGCGAACAGCTGCGGCCGGTCTACGGCGGGAAGGCGAACGGATGAGAATGGAGGTTGGAAGAATGCCGACGAACCGCCTGAGCCAAGGATCCCCGAGCCAGAGCCCGCAAGATGCGGGCGCTCCCGGCTGGATTTCCCCCTGACCCTGGAGTGAACGATGCGACATCAAGACCTCAAATCGATGCTGGTCCTCTCGCTTTACGGCGAGTTGAACGACGGGGAGCGCTTCCTGCTTGCCGAACACCTGAAAGAGTGTGTCCGCTGCCGGCGGGAATTGGCTGATCTTCAGCAGTTTCATAGCTACTTGGGAGCGGATGAAGCTTCGGAACCGCCGCCGGAACTGCTCTTTCAGGCTCGCCATTCGCTGTGGAGCGCACTGGATTCCAGTGCTTCGACCACCAGCCGCCCCAGGTTGGCAGGACGCCTAGCCGGATGGCTGCACCCTCTTTCCTCCTCGGGCAATCGCCCTTCTGGCACATGGCTCTCTCCAGTCTTGAGCGGTGCTGCCATGTTGGCCTTGGGACTTCTGTGCGGCTTCTGGATATTCTCTTCCGGGGCTGACGGGGGAGAAGGCCTTCAGCCCCTGGACACCCCTGGCATCGCCAACATCCGTTTTTTGGAAAGCGATCCTGACGAGCAGGAGGTCGAGCTGGTTTACGACGAGGTCCGTCCGGTGCGATTGAAAGGCAATGTGGACGATCAGGCGATCCGACGCGTCCTGACCCACGCCGCTGTCCATGAACGCAATCCCGGCATCCGATTGGCGGCGGTCAACCGGCTGGGAGAGAATCTGGAGGCTCTTCCCGTCGGCCTGATCAAGCAGACTTTGGTCGTATCACTGCAGACCGACGAAAACGACGGAGTCCGCAAGCGTGCCTTGGAAGCCTTGCAGAGGCTTCCCTTTGACGCCGATGTGCAGCGGGCATATCTGTACGTCCTTCAGTATGATCCCAATCCGGGCATGCGGGTGGCGGTCATCAATGCCCTGGAACTGGCGGCTTTGGACGGCATGAACGTGGCGCCGGACCTGCTGGAAGTCCTCAAGGAGCGCACAACGGCAGATGACAACGACTATGTCCGAATCCGCTCCCAGTCATTCCTGAGACAGGTGGAATACAAATGAGAAGATCGATACGGCTCGCTCAAACGACCGCTTTGGCGGCGCTGTTGGCTTTCCCTGTCAGCCCTGCTGCCAACCCTTTCGCCGCCCAGGAATCCCAAATCCGGACCTTCCCGGCTGAGCAGGGATCCAAAGTCGAGGTCTCTGTGACCTCCAGCGAAATCCGCGTCACCGTCTGGCAGGCTGCCGAAGTTCAGGTTCTGGTGGTGGGCGCGGACCCTCAGCACTTCAGCATTCGGCAGACCGGTTCGGTCGTGCGCGTGCAAGACAATCGCCGCTGGGGTTGGAGGAATGCACGGCTGGAGATTCGGGTGCCCTCGCGGATCGACCTGGATCTGCAGACCCGCTCGGGCGAAATCGAGGTACGGGGAGACGTCATCGGTGACGTCTCGCTACGGACCTCAGCCGGAGATATCCATGTGGGCGGCATCGAAGGGCGGATTTACGCCGCCACTTCAGGCGGCGACATTGAAATGGGCTACCTGAAAGGAAACGGGGATGTGGCGACCTCGGGCGGCGATATCGATTGCCGTGACGTTGAAGGCAACTTTGAGGCCAAGACCTCGGGCGGACGCATCCGTGTCGGAGATGTGAGCGGCAATCTGGAAGCCAAGACCTCGGGCGGCGACATCGACGTGGGGACGGTCGGCGCAGATGCCGATTTGAATACCTCGGGCGGCGATGTCGAAGTCCGCAGCGTGTCGGGACGAGCTTACTTGCGCACCTCGGGCGGCGACATCGACCTGAGCGGCAGCGCCGGACCCACCATCGCCCGCACCTCGGGCGGCGACGTCGAATTGAGGCGCATCCAGGCGCCCTCGGAGGTCCGCACCGCCGGCGGCGACATCGAAGTGGAGCTGGCCGTCGAAGGCAATCCCGCCGGGGAAAGCCGGATTTCGACACGGGGCGGAGAAATTCTGCTCAAGCTGGAAGAAGGCGTCCGCGCCATCATCGAAGCCCGCATCGAAGTCAAAGGGCGCTGGGAACGTCACCAGGACGAGTACAAGATCGATTCCGATTTCAAGGCCACATCCATGGAGCGCGACCCCAAGGCCGGGGAAATCCTGGCCCGCTTCGAACTCAACGGAGGCGGCCACCGCATCGTCCTGGAGACCTCCAACGGCGACATCACCATTCGACGAGGGCGCTGAAAAGGGCAGGTTCCAAGTTCCAAGGTCCACAGACGAGCACACCTTCTAAAAGTTGGTCTCACCTCAACCAAGATTCTTCATTTTCTTTCTCTTCAAAAGAGATAGAATTGTCAAGATGCCTCCCGCCCCCAAAGCGAAACTGCTCCATTGCCGGCAGGGTTTGCAGTCCTGGAATTCGAAACTTGATCTCAACTCAATCAAGATTTTCCTTTTTCTTTCTCTTTAAAAGAGATAGAATGAGGGCATGCGAGCGGTTATCGACTTGTTGATCGACGACTTTCATGAACGGCCTCTTCCTCGATTGATGCCTCGTGATTGCCCTTTTCCTACAGTGGAAGGGAAGGCCAATGC
>JANQFM010000651.1 GCA_028277865.1 Acidobacteriota bacterium | reverse complement strand
CCGACTCCCGGCTCCCGACTCCTGATCCCTTTCTTCTCATTTCTTGACCCAGTCGTCGCCGGGGCGTGCGCTTTCATCCCAATCGGGCCCTCCTCGGGGGCTGTACGAGGCATGGAAAAGCAGAGGTACAGGATGGCGCAGCTTGAGGCGGGCAAGCGGGCCGTTGGATACCTGCATTGGATCGAACACCAAAAAGGAGCTGGCCCGATTTTCGGCCTCGAACATCTGGCAGATCACCGCCCCCGATTCGCTTTGGGCGTCGGGCATGAAGACCGGTTCGCCTCCCAGATAGCAGCCTGATGGAGCGCTGTAGACATCCTGCAATTCCGGCTCGCTCCAGCGGCAGTGAACCAATTGGTCGAAAAACTTGCGCCCCCGCTTGCCGGTGGCCGAGATTCCCAGCATCCAAAAATCGTCGTAGGGCTTGCAGTGCCTGCGGGGATCCAGGGACGGAAAATCGGGTGCCTTGTCGTAAGGGAGCCGGCGCCGGTCGGACAGAGTCCAGTTATCGGTATCGACGGTGAATCGGACGGGCCTTCCAGGCTGGACCTCTTCGAACAAGCCGGGAACCGGTTGGTAGCGCTGGTAAATGGGCTCGTCGAGTTCGACTACGTCGACGTGCAGCTTGCCGTCCTCCTCGAACAGATTGATGAAGTGCAGGCAATGGCCCTCGCCCACAGGGATGGCCGCACGCTGCCCTCCCGACTCGCGGGCGGCGATCAATAAACGGCTGGTTTCGCCGGGCGTCCAGTGCAGCGAATCCATCAGCGAGGCGCCTTCTTTCAGGCGGGCCATGTCGAGCAGGAAGTGGGAGATGTAAAAGCAAGTGTAGTTGGGGCTGAGCCCGAAGTCGTGCATCGAGCAGGGATCGTCCAGGGGGTGCCGCTTGCGCAGCACCAAGCGTCCCTGGGAATCGAACCGGTAGACCACCAGGGAAGGCCTGACGCTGGAGAAGGAAATCCCGAAATTGAAGAATTCGCCGCTGCGGGGATCGATCTTGGGGTGGGCTGAAAAAGGGCTGACCTCGTTGAGGCGGTCATCAAAGGTGTGCTGCTCCAGGGTCTCCAGGCTGTCGGGATCCAGCCGGTAGGGGAGGCCTTGCTCGCCGAAGGCCAGCAGCTGCCCGCCATGGTCATAGACGCTGACGTTGGCCGGTGATTCCAGCCCGATGCCCCGCTGGTTGAGCTGGTCGTCCTGGAAAGCCGTACCGAAGGTCCGGTAAATGGCCCGTCCTGCCTTTTCTTCGTCGTTCCACTTGACGGAGCGCACAAAGCGGTTGGTGAAGCGCACGCCTCCTGAGTCGAACTTCAGGCTGCAGACCATCCCGTCCCCGTCCAGCCAATGGCGGTATTTCAGGCCGCCCCGCGAAAAGCGCCCAGGCCCGTTGACATAATAGGTGCCCTCCAGGAACGAGGGCAGTCGGCCTTCAATATCTTCAACGAGATAAGAATCTTCCTGAGGGATAAAGTCGAATACGCGTTCCAGCAAGGGTGCGAAATCAGTCATGGGATCCTCCGGTTTGCGCAAACCAATCTTAGTGCACATTCAACGCAGGAGACAAATCTTTCTGGGGAAATCAGGAGCCTGCCGCCTGGCCGATCCAAAGCGACTCCCGAACTCGTCGGTACGAGGTGGCTCGCTACCCATCGCCCATCGACTCAGAGAGGCGGCAACGTGCCAAGTGTTCGAGTCGGCGCGCTTGGGTCAAGAGGGTTTGGCGCAGCCCGAGTTTGACTTCACGCTCGCTGATCACCTGAGCGAGCTTGGCGATTGTTGCGGCACGGCGGGCAATGCGGATGTCCGAGTGTTTTCTGCGCTCGTATATCTCAGTCGGCACGATTTGCGCCCTTACAGACTCGGGCAAGGTGATGATCGCTGCCGGTGCAATGGGTGCCTCGTTCAAAACAGCGCCGAAGGCCGACTCTTCAAGCAATTGCTGAAAAACCGTGTATTCAGCCGAAATGAGGGTTTTCTTGATCGTTGCGTTATCAGCTCCCTCCAGATCGCGAAAGGGCCAGATTTCGATCTCTGCAACCTCGAACGGATCCAGCACACTCATTGCAACTGCATCCGTTCTTTGGTTGGTGAGGTGTCGCCGGATGCGCGTCCTGAGTTGCTCGCGCGTTTGGCCTACGTAGATCGGCTCGCCGTCGTAATCGTAAAAGGCGTAGACACCGGCCCGAGCATTGGCAGCAGGTTGCCCGGAGGAGTCGAGGGTGTTGAGGGCTTGTTCCAGCTCTTTTCGAATCGCCCGGACTGCATGAGGCGGATCAGCTTTTTTTGGCTTGGCCAAGCGCCTGCCTCCCTGCAATTCGGCTCAGGTATTTCTGAGCCAGCCAACAAACGGCAGGAACACAGACGGCGTCGCCCAAGGCAAAGCGCGCTTGCGATTCTGAAACTACATCCAGCTTCATGTCGGCAGCGCCCTGAAGCCGCGCATACTCTTGAGCAGTCATCCACCGTGCAAGGATCCTTCGATGCCCTGCCTCGACGATTGCCTGCTTGCTGGAACCGCCGCGCGTCGTTCGAAGGCAACCGCTGATGTTGTCGGATCGAACTTCCCACACAGCCCTACCGTTTCGAGTCCGTCGGAAGGCTGTCGCCCAACTTGTCTTCCGCAAAGATCGCAGTGCGTCCAGCCGCTTGGAGTGCAATGGCGACATCGAATACAAGAAGGAGTCCAATCTATCCCTCGGCCACCAGATCGGGTCGCTTAAGTCGAATCGATCCACAACCGATTCAAGGCCATCGCGAACAGGAGAGAGGGCGGGCAGCTTGGCGCAATGGGTCCTCAGATCGAGATTCCGGGCCAGGAACCTGCAAACGGACTTCGGTCGGAGATTGGAGACCATTGATGTCTTTTCAAGAGGAATCTCGGGTTCGAGGGATCCGACAATAAACAGCCGTTGCCGACTTTGAGGGAGGAAGTCTCTAGCGTCCAACTGAAGAATGTCGCAAGAATAGCCGAGGCCATTCATGGCCTGGATCGCCGAGTGTAAGTCCTTTCCGCCTTTGGATGTCAGAAAGCCTGGCACGTTTTCCAGCAAGACGGCATCCGGCCTCCTGCCCTCCATTTCCCGAAGGATGCGCAGAAACTCCAGGAGCAAGCTCGATTGCTGGCCTCCAAGCCCTTTCCGATTTCCAGCCAATGAAAAGTCCGTGCAAGGAAAGGACGCTGTAGCCAGATCCACGCAAGGGATATCCGATCCCCGCAATTCCCTCACATCGCACAGCTTGAAGTCCGTTGCACCAAAGTTGGCACTGTAAAGGGAGTGCTTGACCGGATCCACATCGTTTGCAAAGACGACGCGAAATCCCGCCGACTCGATCGCCTTCCTGACCAGGCCCATTCCAGCAAAGAATTCAGCGACTTGATACATCCGACTGCACTCTCATCATGCTCAATTGCCCATCCGAACAACTCTCGTACGACGGAGAAGATACCAAAAAGGACTGTCGCGACAGATGCCTTGATCGACGGTATAGACCTCGCGCGAAGGCGTGCATGCGGGCACTCCAGCCGATTCAGCCCGCTTGACTTGAGGCAGTCGCCCCGGCATCATTCGCCCACACCGAAAGCGAGGGCGGATTGGCGGAAAAAGGGCGCGAGACCTTTGGATCCAGTTGGGGGATGGTCATGGCCACTGCCGGAGTGGCCATCGGATTGGGCAACATCTGGCGATTCCCCTACATGATGGGTTTATTCGGCGGGGCGGCCTTTCTGATCGTTTATTTGTTGGTGGTGCTGGCCTTCGGGGTTCCGGCCCTGATGTGCGAATGGGCTTTGGGGCGCCACACCCGCCGTGGGCCCATGGGCGCTTTCGAGCGGGCCCGCCTGCCTGCAGGACGCTGGTGGGGCTACCTGCTGCTGCTGACCATCATAATGGCCTCCTCCTATTACTCGGTCGTCCTGGGTTGGGTGCTTTACTACGGTTTCCTGTTTGCCTCATCAGCGGCTGTCGATCCCGCCCAACAGATATTCGGGCACCTGACTGCAAACCTCCCTCTCCAGTTCCTCTTCGTCTGGATTAGCCTGGCCCTGGGCTGCCTGGCCCTGGTCTCGGGAGTCAAATCGGGAATCGAACGCATCAGCCGCCTCATCACACCGCTTTTTTTCGGCCTTTTTGTCTTCCTGATCGTCCAGGTGCTGAGCCTGGAGGGCGCCGCCGGGAAGGTCTGGGAATTCCTATGGCGCTGGGAGGACTTCAGCTCACAGACCGTTTTGGGAGCGCTGGGCCAGGGGATGTTTTCCCTCAGCTTGGGTGGCACCTTCATGGTGATTTACGGCAGCTACCTGCGCAAGGAGGAGGACATCCCCAGAAATGCCTTGTGCACCGCCTCTTTGGATGTGAGCGCCGCCCTGATGGCCAGCCTGATTGTGATCCCGCCCGTGCTGGTCTTCGGAATTGACCTGGCCAGCGGCCCCTCGCTGCTTTTCGTGGTGATGGGGGAAGTCTTTCAAAAACTGGCTTGGGGAAGCCTTTTGGGCGCCGTCTTTTTCTTTTCCATCTTCCTGGTGGCCATGCTGTCGCTGATCGGGGCCTACGAAGTGATCGTGGGCGCTTTCCAGGACGTTTGGGGCTGGCGGCGCCGCAAGACGCTGGGATTCATCGTTGCCACTCAGTCGGTTTTGATCGTTCCGCCCATCCTGAGCCCGGACAAGTACATTTTCTACAGCGACCTGGTGTGGGGATCGACCATGCAGCCCTTCGGCGCAGCGTTGGCAGTTGTGGCCCTGGTTTGGAGCATCGGGCGAACCCGCGCCTTGGAAGAGATCAAGCGTCAGTCCCGCTTGCCGGTGCCCCCTTTTCTTTTTTATTGGATCAAATACGCCGTCCCGGTCGGCGTGACGGTCGGATTGATCTACGGGTGGCTGGGTTAGGCCGCTAGGATTGGCAGTTGGCAGTTGGCAGTTGGCAGTTGGCAGTTGGCAGTTGGAGAGTCTAGTCCCAAAATAAGCGAATAGAGGATCCAGAACAAGGTCCAAGGTCCAACGTCCAATTCTCCTGATCCCTCTTCCTGACTCCCGACTCCTGACTCCCGACTCCTCCCTACTCCCCCTGCAACACTTCCACCGGATCGACTCGTGAAGCTCTCGCTGCG
>JANQFM010000627.1 GCA_028277865.1 Acidobacteriota bacterium | reverse complement strand
ACTGCCAACTGCCAACTGCCAACTGCCAACTGACCTCACTCCTCCCCCTGCACCTCGTCGAAGTAGTTCGATGGCACCAGTATTTCACGAGCCTTGCTGCCGTCCGGGGCGCCGATCAAGCCTTCGTGCTCCATCATGTCCAGCAGGCGGGCAGCACGGCCGTAGCCGATGCGGAAGCGGCGCTGCAGCAGTGAAGTCGAGGCCTTGCGCGTCTCGACCACGAATCGGGCCGCCTCGTCGTAAAGGTCGTCGTGCATGTCCGAAACATCCACCAAGGCACCGTCGTCATCCTCCTCTCCCTCCAAGACTTCCTCCTGGTACTGCGGCTTGGCCTGGGTGCGCAAAAACTCGGTAATGCGGCTGATCTCCTTTTCGCTCACGAAGGGGGAGTGCAAGCGGACCAAGCGGGATGTGCCGGGCGGCAAAAAGAGCATGTCGCCCATGCCCAGCAGCTGTTCGGCGCCTTGGCAGTCGATGATGGTGCGCGAATCGATGCGCGAGGAGACTCGAAAGGACATGCGGCAGGGAAAGTTGGCCTTGATCAAGCCGGTGATCACGTCCACCGAGGGGCGCTGGGTGGCCAGGATGAGGTGGATGCCGATGGCCCGCGCCATTTGGGCAAGGCGGGTCAGGGCCGCCTCCACATCTTTGCCCGCCGTCATCATCAGGTCGGCCAGCTCGTCGATGATGATCACGATGTAAGGAAGCGGAGTGCGCTCCTCGTCTTCGCCTTCCTCCTCCATCTCGCGCTCGGCCATCAACTGGTTGAATTGGTCGATGTTGCGCACCCCGTGGCGGGCCAGCAGCTTGTAGCGCTGCTCCATCTCCGTCACCGCCCAGTTCAACGCGTTGGAAGCCAGCTTGGGGTCGGTAACGATGGGGGTGAGCAGATGGGGGATGTCGGCATAAAGCCCCAATTCCAGTCGCTTGGGATCCACCATGATGAACCGCACCTGGCTGGGCTGGGCCTTGTAGAGGATCGAGCAGACCATTCCGTTCACGGCCACGCTCTTGCCCGAACCAGTGGAGCCCGCGATGAGAAGGTGGGGCATCTTGGACAGGTTGGCCAGGAATGTGCTCCCGTTGATGCGCTTGCCCAGGGCCAGGGTGAGGGGCGATTCCGCCCTATGGAAAGCCGGGGTGGCCAGGATTTCCCGCAGAAAAATGGTTTGCCTCTCGTCGTTGGGAACTTCGACGCCCACCGTGTTCTTTCCGGCAATGCGGTCGATGCGCACCGACTCGGCTTTCAGGCCCAGGCACAAATCCTGTTCGAAGCTGGTGACCCTGCTGTACTTGACTCCCGGATCGGGCTTGAACTCGAAGGTTGTGACCACCGGCCCCGGATGGATCTGTCGGACCTGGCCGTGGACCCCGAACTCGGCATACTTGGCGGTCAGCTGCTCGGATTTCTTGTAAAGGATCTCCTTGTCGATCTCAGAGCCGGGCTCAGGCGTCCTCAGAAACTCAAGGGAAGGCAGCTGAACGGTCAGGTCCGGCAAGGCTTCGGGCGCCAGGGGACTTGCCGGCGCATCCGTTCCCAGGTTGCCCTGCAATCTGGCTGCAAACTCCTCTTCCAGGTGGACTTCCGGCAGCGCCCCCGAATTCTCGTCCGCTGCGGAATCGTCTCTCGTCGGGGCTGCATCGCTTTCATCCTCCTCCCAAGGCAACTCCCCCTCCAACGGCATCTCTGCCGGTCGCTTGCTCTTGCCATGCCACAGCTTCCATCCCGAAAATCCAGCCAGGCTAGGCCTCCATCCCGAAAAGCGCTGCAGCAGGGAATCCACAGAAAGGCGTGTAGCGGCCAGCAGGGCCATCACCATCAGAGCCGTGACCAGCAGCAGCGATCCTGGACGGTTGAAGTAGGTGAGCAGGAAGTCTGCCAGCACCGTGCCCAGCACACCTCCCGGAGCGAATCCATTGGATTGGGGCAAGAGCGCCGAAATCAGGCTCAAGAAACCCCCCAGGGCACTCAGGAGGATCAGCACCGAGACTGTCTTCACCCAAGCCAGTCCGGCTATTTCCTGACTGCGCAGCCGACGGTAGCCCACCAACAATAGGGGAAAGGGAATCGCCAGGGCGGGAAAACCGACCGCTTGAAAAAGCACATCCGAGGTCACCGCCCCCACCCGCCCCGCCAAATTGCGGGGGCCTTCCAGCGGCGAGGACACATTCCAAGAGGGATCCTGCGAGCTGTAGCTCCCCAACGCCAGCACCAGCAAAGCCCCCAGCGCAATGAGCAAGACCCCGATCACTTCGTTCAGCTTCCTCCTCTGCTCCATAACCTTACTTCCTTTGCGCTCTTCTTTGCGCCTTGGCGTGAAACTTCCTCTTTTTCCGTCCCCCCCTCTTCCGCCCTCTCTCTGCGTCTCTGCGCCTCTGTGTGAAACCCTCAGATCTCCAATGTCACCGGCAAGATCATCGGCCGCTTGCCCGTCGCCTTGCGCAAGAACTTCTTCAACCGCTTGCGCAGGATTTCCCCGAAGAGCTCCTCATCCCCCAGTTCCTCAGCCGGAGTCTCGTCGATGATCTTGACCACCTCTTGCCTGGCCGCCTCCATCAGGTCTTCGGCATCCTCCATGAGCACAAAGCCCCTGGAGATCAGCTCCGGATCCCCGATCAGCGAACCCTCGAAGCGATCCATGCGCAGCACCACCGCCAAAAAACCGTCCTCGGAGAGGAAGCGTCGGTCGCGCAGAACCATTTCGTGGACTTCTCCCGTGTAGCCCTCGTCGATGAAGCGTCGGCCCACATGGACCTGATCCACCACTTGGGCACCGTCCGGTTCAAGCCGCAGCACGTCCCCATTTTCGATGATCAGGATGTCTTCGGGATCCATTCCATGCTGGCCTGCCAGCAGGGCGTGCTCCTTGAGCTGGCGGAAATCGCCGTGGATGGGGATGAAATAGCGGGGCCGTATCAGGCTCATCATCAGCTTGAGATCTTCCCGAAAGCCGTGACCCGAAGCGTGGACTCCCGTGCCGACCGGCTCGATCACACGGGCGCCGCGCCGATAAAAATGGTCCACCAGCCGGCTGATGCGCTTTTCGTTGCCGGGGATCATGCGTGCCGAGAGGATCACCAAGTCGCCTTCAGCGATCTGAACTCCCTTGAACTCGTTGACCGCCAAGCGGCTCATGGCCGACATCGGCTCGCCCTGGCTGCCGGAAGCCAGGATCACCGCCTGATCGGGGGGCAAGTCCTTGACCGAATGGACCAGAACCCCATCCGGGACTTTCAGGTAACCCAAGTCGGATGCCTTGTGCAGTGTGGAGGTCAAGCTGCGCCCCGCCAACATTACCCTGCGCCCGAATTCGCGGGCCAGGTTCAACACCACTTGCATGCGGTGAATGCTGCTCGAAAAGCAGGAGACCACGATCTTGCCGGTTGTTTTTCGGAACAGGTTGCGCATCGGCTCCCAGACCGTGTATTCCGAGGGGCACAATCCGGGCACCGAGCTGTTGGTGGAATCCGAAAACAACGCCAAGACCCCTTCTTCGCCCAGGGCTGCCAGACGGTGCATGTCGCTGGTGCGGCCATCGATGGGCGACAAGTCGAATTTGAAGTCGCCCGTCCACAAGATCCTTCCTGCCGCCGTCTCGATGGCGAAAGCGAATGATTCCGGAAAGGAGTGGGTCACGAAGATGGGTTCGATGGTGAAAGGGCCTGCCTGAAGGCGTTGGCGGGCTTGGATAGGGTGCAGTTCGGCCTTCAGCTTGCGCTCGCGCAGGCGGTTTTCCACCAGCCCCAACGCCAGTCGGCTGCCGTAGATGGGAAGGGGAATCTCGTCGATGATGTATGAGATGGCGCCGATGTGATCTTCGTGGCCGTGGGTCAGAAATATGCCCAATAGCTGATCCCGGTGCTGGTGCAAAAACTCGATGTCGGGGACCACCACGTTGACGCCCAGCCCGCTGCCCTGGTCGCTGCGGGGAAAGGTCATGCCGGCGTCCACCAGGATGATCGACTCGCCCAAGCGCACGGCCGAACAATTCATCCCAAACTCGCCAACGCCCCCCAAAGGGATTATTTCCATGAATTCTTCACTCATAAAACCTTGGGATTATAGCATTTGGCACAGACAGCGGTATTGGTCCAGAGTGGCCTCCTGCGGCCTGGCTTGAGGGGCGATCCCGCAATGGGACAGGCGGCCCTTCCAGTCGCGTACCCCGGCGAATCCCCTCAAGTTGTTGGCCAGGGTCTTGCGACGATGCTGGAAGGAACGCCGCACCAGTTTTTCAAAATACGCCGCTTCAGCGGGCGGCCGCGCTTGCAGGTCGGGGATCAGCTTCATCACGGCCGAGGTGACTTTGGGGGGCGGCCTGAAGGATCCGGTCGCCACCGGGAAGCCTGCAATCCGCTTGAAATGCTGGGCGATCCCTAAAGTCAGCGAGCCGTAGCCCTTGCTGCCCGTCGAGGCGCAGATGCGGTCGGCAACCTCTTTTTGCACCATAAAGGTGAAGCTGTGAAACCGATTCTTGCAGGGGATCATCCTTTTCACAATGCGGGTGGCGATGTTGTAGGGCAGGTTGCCCACAATGATGGTGCTGCCGCCTTGGTCGAGGGCTTCGGGTCCGCCGAGCGAATGGTTGACGGCCCTTTCCAGTAGGCTGGGCCAGTCGACCTTGAGCACGTCGGCCTCGATGACAGCCAGCCCCGCAAAGGCAGGGTCATGATCCGCTTTTGCCCGCAGCAGGCCGACCAGATGGGAGTCGATCTCCAAAGCCGTCACCCGTTCGGCTTCGGCTAGAAGGGATTGGGTGAGGCGTCCCGTTCCGGGTCCGATTTCGATCACCGTGTCCCCCGGCCGGATGCTGGCGAAACGGACAATCTTGCGGCAGACGCGGGGATCGGTCAGGAAGTGTTGGCCGAGTGATTTTTTGGCTCGGACTGTCATTAGGCAGGAACCGTCCGGCAATGGTAGCATAGCCTCTGCGCCGGATGATGCAGAGGTCATTTTTGGAGGAATTCGATGAGCGATAACGTGTTCGAAGTTTCCGATGACACTTTTGAAGCCGAAGTTTTGAAAGCCGATGTCCCTGTATTGGTGGATTTTTGGGCGCCCTGGTGCGGCCCCTGCCGCCAACTGGCGCCCACCGTTGACCAGGTGGCCGGCGAATTCAAGGGCAGGGCCAAATTCGTCAAGCTGAACGTCGACGACAATATGGACACCTCGACCCAATACAACATCAAGGGCATCCCGACTTTGCTCCTCTTCCGCGACGGAATGATCAAGGATCAGATTGTCGGCAACACTTCGCGCGACAACATCGCTCGCATGGTCGAAAACCAGCTCCACGAAGCCGCCAGCGCCTGACGGGGCGCCTCTTGACAGGATGAACGACCAATGATCATTTTCATCCTGTCACCGTTCCCTCTGCCATTCGCGGCCTTTCGTTCCGGTCTTTCGTGCCCTTTCGCGGGCTGTTGATTCCGCCATGTCCAACGTCATCATTGTCGGCACCCAGTGGGGAGACGAAGGCAAGGGGAAGATCGTCGACCTCATCACCGAACGCTTCGACGTTGTGGCCCGCTACCAGGGCGGCCACAACGCCGGTCACACCGTCTGCATCTCCGACCGCCAATTCATCCTTCACCTTATCCCTTCAGGAATCCTGCATGCCGACAAATGCTGCGTCATCGGCAATGGCGTGGTCATCGATCCCGCCGCCCTGGACGAGGAGCTGCAAATGCTCTCCGAGGCCGGGATCTTCACCGAAGGACGCCTTTTCATCAGCAACCGGGCCCACCTGATCCTGCCCTACCACACGGCCGTCGAAGAAGCGGAGGAACGCCTCAGGGGCGCCAAGGCCATCGGCACCACCAGCCGGGGCATCGGACCCTGCTACGAAGACAAGATGGCCCGCCGAGGCCTTCGGGTGGGCGACTTGCAGCATCCCGATCGCTTCCGCCAAAAGCTCTCAGATAGGGTGGAACAAAAGAACCGCCTCCTGGAACAGGTCTACCAGGCGCCTCGCCTGGACGTACAAGCCATCTTCGAACGCACCATGCAACGGGCCCCTCAGCTTCTCAGCTTCGCCACCGACACCGCCGAGTACCTGTCCGGCGCAATCAACGACGGCAAGAGCGTCCTCTTCGAAGGCGCTCAGGGAACCCAATTGGACGTCGACCACGGCACCTACCCCTTCGTCACCTCCTCCAACGCCACCGCCGGAGGCGCCTGCACCGGCACCGGAGTCGGACCCAGCCGCATCAACGGAGTGATCGGAATCGCCAAGGCCTACACCACCCGCGTGGGCGCCGGCCCTTTCCCCACCGAACTCAGGGGAGAAATTGAAGTGCGGATCCGCGAAAAGGGCACCGAGTACGGTGCTTCCACCGGTCGTCCCCGCCGCTGCGGCTGGTTCGACGCCGTGGTGGTGCGTTACGCGGGCTTGATCAACGACCTGTCGACCTTGGTCATCACCAAGCTGGACGTGCTGGACGGGCTGGACGAGATCCGCATCTGCGTGGCCTACAAGTACCGCGGCGAGGTACTCCGCTTCTTTCCCACCGACATGGAGATCCTGAGCCAGGTCGACCCGGTCTACGAATCGCATCCGGGCTGGCAGACCGACACCAGCCAAATCCACGACTACGACGAACTGCCCCAGGCGGCCCGCAGCTACCTGAACCGGCTTTCCGAACTGGTGGGCGCCGACATCTCCATCATCTCCCTGGGCCCCAACCGTGACGAGACCATCATCCTGGAAGAGAGCTCCCGCTTAAAGGCTTTGCTGAAAGAGTGATACAGGCACCGTGCCTATTCCGATCGA
>JANQFM010000530.1 GCA_028277865.1 Acidobacteriota bacterium | reverse complement strand
CCCCTTCTCCGATCCAGCTCAGCAGCGCCGAGTTGAGCGCTGATCAGAAAATTCCGACCAACATCGAAAATGTCCCCGACTACTTCAACCGCCGTCGGCAAGTCCGGGTCCGCACCGGGCTGCACGGCCTGATGCGGTCTGAGGTCTACCGCTTCGTGGATGGACGGCGCAGCTTCTACGACATCTACAAAGCCGTCCGGGCTGAGGCTTTGGCAGGCGGTTCCTGGTATTACGGGGATGTTTGGCTGCAGGACGTGGTGGCTGTCTTGGAGGCGGCGGTGGAGGCAGGGGCATTGCAGCTAGTGGGGAGATAAGAGGGGTTCACGCAGAGGCGCAGAGACGCAGAGAGAGGCAGAGGAGGGGAACCCGAGAAGGATATGGGGTTTACCTGTCTATCCCCCCTCTTCCGGTCTCTTCTGCCTCTCTCTCCGCGTCTCTGCGCCTCTGCGTGAAACCCCAGGAGAAAGACCGTGCCTATTCTTCGAGAGAAACTGACCTTTGACAACCAACGCGGAGAGAGTTTGGCTGCCTTGCTGGAGCAGCCGGACCGGCCTCGGGCGATGGCCCTCTTTGCCCACTGCTTCACCTGTTCCAAGGACATCGCGGCCGCTTCCCGCATTAGCCGCGCCTTGGGCCGCAAAGGCATCGGCGTGCTGCGATTCGACTTCACCGGGCTGGGCAACAGCGAGGGAGACTTCGCCAACACCAACTTCTCCTCCAATGTCCAGGATCTGCTGGCCGCCGCCCAGGCCTTGCGCCAGAGGCTTCAGGCGCCCCAAATCCTGATCGGGCATTCCCTGGGAGGAGCGGCTGTACTGGCCGCGGCAGCAGATATTGAAGAATGCCGGGCTGTGGCCACCATCGGAGCCCCGGCCGACCCCAGCCATGTGCGCCATTTGCTGGAAGGGGACATTGAGGAAATCGAATCGGAAGGCAGCGCCACCGTCAGGCTGGCGGGACGAAAGTTCCAGATCAAGAAGCAGTTCCTGGACGATATCTCCTCCCAGCGCCTGCAACGCCGCCTGAAGTCGATGCAGCGGGCGCTCCTCATCCTGCACTCACCGCTGGACAGCATCGTCAGCATCGATGAAGCCGCCAAGATCTACAAGGCCGCCCGCCACCCCAAGAGCTTCATTTCGCTGGATCAGGCCGACCACTTGCTGGGCCGCAAGGAAGATTCCGAGTACGTGGCCACAGTCCTGTCGGCTTGGGCTTCGCGCTACCTGGATCCCGTCGAGGAGCAAGTTGAAGAGGTGAGAGAGGGGATTGTGGAAGTGACCGAGCAGGGTCCACTCTACACTCAAACCGTCCGAGCCCGCACTCACCACATCGAAGCCGACGAACCGCGCTCCTTGAGAGGCCAGGACGCCGGGATGACTCCCTATGAGCTGCTGCTGGCCGCTTTGGGAACCTGCACCGCCATCACCATGCGCATGTACGCCAACCATAAGAAATGGCCCTTGGAGCAGATCTCCATGGAGCTGACCCACGCCAAGATCCACGCCCAGGACTGTGCCGAATGCGAGACCAAGGAAGGCAAGGTCGACCGCATGACCCGCCATATCTCTTTAAAAGGGAACCTCAGCCCGGAGCAAAGAGCCCGCCTGCTGCAAATCGCCAACCGCTGCCCAGTTCACCGGTCGTTGGAATCCGAGAATCACATCGTGACCGGCTTGGCGGAGTAGGAGTTTCACGCAGAGGTGCGGTTGTCAGTTGTCAGTTGGCGGTTGTCAGTTGTCAGTTGTCAGTCAAGATAGTACATTCTGCGGACCTTGGACCTTGGACCTTGGACCTCGGGAAACGGAGCGACGCCTCTCCCGCACCCGACCGGATGGCTCGTGAAGCAGCGGCTTGAGTCACTTGCGGCTCCAGCGGCAGTGGATGGTTGCGCTGAACTTTCTCTTGGCCCGCAATACCAGTGCCTTGCCCGGGCCGGGACGTTGAGTGATCTCGATCGACTTGTTGGGGCACTTCACTCTTACGTTTCGCAGATCGCGGGGAAAAAGCATGCCTTCCAGACTCCCGAAACTCGCACTGTCATCGCTTGTTTTCGGCCCGCCATAGATGTGGAGAAGCTGGTTTTTCATCATCGAGCCGTGCCAGCGGAAGTCCCCTTGGCGAGCTGGCGGATCGGCACTGACCCGATGATCCCCTCGGCGGGATGAGCCAGCTGCTGTGCGGGAATCAACAGCCAGGCTTGAGGAATCAACCCCCTGCCGTTCCTGCTGGGGAGTCTCCTGCTGCTGATCTACCGGTA
>JANQFM010000514.1 GCA_028277865.1 Acidobacteriota bacterium | reverse complement strand
CCTCCGGTCCTCCACGCGGCTTAGCTTGCCGCCTTCGCTGCGGGGGGCTTGGCCGGGGGGGATCAGTGTGATGTGGAGGTTCAGGCCGATGGTGTCCCTGATGCGCTGGCGAACCCTCTGCCGCAAGGGTTTCAGGGACTCGTCCAGGGCCGCTTGTTGGTCAATTGCAGAGAAGGCTTTTGGGCTGACTTCGACTTGCAGCTCCAATTCGTCGAGGGTTCCTTCGCGGGTCAGGATCAAGAGGTAGTGGGGCGAAATCTCGTCCAAACCCTCCAGAGCCGACTCGATCTGGCTGGGATAGAGGTTGACGCCCCGGACGATCAGCATATCATCGGCCCGGCCCCGGACCGATGCCATTCGGGCGTGGGTCCTTCCGCAGGCGCAGGGCTGGCGCGTGAGATTGGTGATGTCGCCGGTCCAATAGCGGATCAGGGGCATGGCCTCTTTGGTGAGAGTGGTTAAAACCAACACGCCTTCCTCACCTTCATCCAGCGGCTGACCGCTTTCAGGATGGACTATTTCGGGGTAAAAGTGGTCCTCCCAGATATGGCTCCCTTCACGGGCTTGCAGGCATTCCTGAGAGACTCCCGGTCCTACGATTTCGGATAGCCCATAGATGTTGGTGGCTTTCAGGCCCAGCCCCGCTTCCACGTCCTGACGAATCGCTTCGCTCCAGGGCTCGGCCCCCAGCAGGCCGAAGCGCAGGCTGATCTGCCCTGGGGACAAACCCAGGCGGCAGAATTCGCCGGCCAAGGTCTGGGCGTAGGAGGGCGTGCAGCTAATCACCTCGGGCCGGAAGTCCTGGATGAGCATCAGTTGGCGCGAGGTCATCCCGCCCGAGACAGGGATCACGGTCATGCCCAGCCTCTCGGCGCCCGCGTGCAGTCCCAGGCCTCCTGTGAAAAGGCCGTATCCGTAGGCGTTGTGGAGCTTCATGCCGGGCCGTGCGCCGGCAGCGGCCAAAGAGCGGGCATTGACCTCAGCGAAAATCTCCAAGTCCCGAGGCGTGTAGGCCACTACGGTCGGCTTGCCGGTGGTCCCGCTGGAAGCATGAATGCGGCCCAGATGCTCTTCCCCGACCGCCAGCAGTCCCAGGGGGTAATTGTTGCGCAGGTCGTCCTTGCGGGTGAATGGCAAACGGGCCAGGTCGTCCACAGTGCGGACATCCTGCGGCCGGACTCCGGCACTGTCCAGCATCTGCCGGTAAAACCCCACCCGCCCGTAGGCATACTGCACCAACCGGGAAATCCTCCGGTCCTGCAACTGCTGCAATCGATGGCGGGGCAGGGTTTCGATCTCGGCGTTGAACATCGGTCAGGCTCCAGGCAGATTGTACACTCTGAGGACTTTGGACTTTGGACTTTGGACTTTGGACTTGGACCTTGGACCTTTGACCTCCGCCCCTCCTTGCCAAGCCCATCGCTTGCTCCCATAATCTTTTCGCCATGGCAAAGCCTCTTGATCAGCTTCGGCAGCAATTGGCGGATGTGGACGCAGAGATCCTGGAGCGGATCGCCCATCGCCAGAAGCTGGCTCTGAAAATCGGCGAGCAAAAGCTGGATGCCGGCATGCACACCCGCGACTACAACCAGGAAAAGGAGGTCATCCATCGTGCCAGGCAATGCGCCCAAGCGCTGGGCATTGTGCCATCTTTGGCGGAAAAGCTGATGGTCCTGCTCATCGAGGCTTCCTTGACCGTCCAGGAACAGGACCGGGTGAGCCGTCAATCCGAAGGCGGCGGGCGACGCGTTCTGGTGATCGGCGGCGCAGGAAAGATGGGGCGCTGGATGGTCCGATTCCTCGGTTCCCAGGGCTTCGCAGTGGAAGTGGCGGATCCCGGCGGCTCTCTTGCCGGGCACCCTTACTACCGGAATTGGAAGGATTCCTCACTGGATCACGACATCATTGCCCTGGCTTCGCCGATGCCTGTGACGGCCCAAATCTTGCTCGAGATGGCCGAGTCCCCTCCGCCAGGCCTGATCTTCGACATCGGATCGCTCAAAAGCCCTCTTCGAAGAGGATTGACTGCTCTGGCCGAGGCGGGCGCCAATGTCTGCTCGATCCACCCCATGTTCGGCCCGGACACCCATCTGCTTTCGCGGCGTCACGTGATCTTCGTCGACGTGGGGGTTCCCGAGGCCACCCGGCTCGCACGGCAGCTTTTCGAATCCACCATGGCCATCCATGTCGAGACCGACCTGGAGTCCCACGACCGGCTCATCGCTTACGTCTTGGGCCTTTCACATGCCTTGAACATCGCCTTTTTCACGGCCCTGGCCGAAAGCGGAGAAGCGGCGCCCCGCCTGGCCCAGCTCTCCAGCACCACCTTCGATGCCCAACTGGAGGTGGCCTCACAAGTGGCCCGCGACAATCCCCGCATGTACTTTGAAATCCAGTCCCTCAACGACTACGGCACCGAATCGCTTTCCGCACTCCTTTACGCCGTCGAAAAAGTGCGCTCGGTGGTGCGGGCCGGAGATGAGCAAGGCTTTGTGGCCTTGATGGAAAAAGGCCTGGCCTACCTGCAAGGCCGCGCTGCTGCCAGTCAAGATGAAGCTGCCCGAAAAGTTTAGCCCGGATTTCTCACGGGTTGTCGTCGCGAGGAGCCGCAAGGGCCGTCCTGGCAAGGCGTCGCGACGGAGGCCCGCGCAGGCGTACTGTCTGTACGTCGA
>JANQFM010000475.1 GCA_028277865.1 Acidobacteriota bacterium | reverse complement strand
CCCTGGCGATTCAGGCCGCATTTGGCCTCTCCCAACGGAAGCGGGTGTTGGAAGTGATCGAGCAGGTCGATCAGCCCGAGCGCGACTTGGAATTGCTGTCCCAGGTGCTGCAAAGGCTGGAGCAGGAACCCTTTCAAAGCCCTTTGCTGGACAAGTTGGGGCGCGGCCTGCAAACCGAAGGCAAGCCGCCTTCCCGGCAAATCGCCCGCCTGGCCCTTTACATGGATCTGCTCGATTCGCGCCTCAACCAGATGTTCGGGCTGCTGGCGGCGTTATTGCTCTGGACTACTCAACTGGCCATGGCTGTCGAAACCTGGCGCAGAAGGTGCGGAACTCAGGTGGAGGGCTGGCTGACGGCGCTTGGCGAGCTGGAAGCCCTCAGCTCCCTGGCTGGCTACGCCTACGAAAACCCCTCCGACCCCTTCCCCAGCCTGGTGCGGGAAGGCACCTGCTTTCAAGCGGAAGAGATCGGGCATCCCCTGATTGCCGAAGCGAACCTGATGCGCAACAGCCTGGGCCTGGATGAAAAGCTGCAGCTGCTGGTGGTGAGCGGTTCCAACATGTCGGGAAAGACGACCCTGTTGCGCACTGTGGGCATCAACTGCGTGCTGGCACTGGCCGGCGCGCCCGTCCGAGCCCGCCGCCTGAAGCTTTCCCGCCTCATGATCGGCGCGACCATCCGGGTACAGGACTCCTTGCAGGAGGGGGTTTCGCGGTTTTATTCCGAGATCACCCGCTTGAGGCGCATCTATGAAAAGGCTGACCAGGGCCGTCCCGTCCTTTTCCTGCTCGACGAAATATTGCACGGCACCAACTCCCACGACCGGGCCATCGGCGCTGAAGCGGTAGTTCGTTCCCTGGTTGAAAAAGGTGCGGTCGGCTTGGTCACGACGCACGACCTGGCCTTGGCTCAAGTCGCAGAGTCGCTGTCTCCTCGGGCAGCCAACGTCCATTTTGCGGACCATCTGGAAGAGGGCCAATTGGCGTTCGACTACCGTTTGCATCCGGGCGTCGTTCAAAAGAGTAATGCCCTGGAGTTGATGCGGGCGGTTGGGCTGCGGGTTTGAAAATACGGTGACACATTCGGCGGGGCCGCATTCGGGCGGGCCCGAGTCGGGGAGCCGGAAACCGGTGACCGGAAACCGGCAGACGGAAGGCGGGGAAAGTTGCGCCAGCAAAGGTTTCAGGTTGCATCAGCCATTCCAAGCGTTGGCCTCCCGGGTTGCAGAGCCGGTCAGCGGACGTCGTATCGCGAAAAGGCGGTGAACCCTCCCAGCATGAATAGGACGATGTAAAGGACCAGGAGTCCGGCTGCTGATAGGCTGCGCTGCAGGGCGGCTGCAGGATCGGTGCTGGGCGGCGCAAAGGCCGG
>JANQFM010000446.1 GCA_028277865.1 Acidobacteriota bacterium | reverse complement strand
GCAAGGGTTGCATGGCATGGCCGATTACTGCCGGGATCTTTTCGAAGCCGAAAGCATCGACCGCCTGATGGGCCACTACCGCAACTTGCTGCAACAGATTACGGCTCATCCCAAGCGCAGCCTGTTCGATCTGCCTTTGCTGGGGGAATTCGAACGGACCCAGATTCTGAGTGAGTGGAACGCCACGGGACGCGACTATCCGCGCGACTCGACAGTGGTCCGGCTCTTCTGGGAACAAGCCGGTCAATTCCCCGACGCCGTGGCATTGGCGAAAGCCTGGGGAGGGGAGCAGGTCAGCTATGCCCAACTCGACCGTTGGTCCGACCGTTTGGCCTGCAGGCTGCAAGCGACAGCAGTCGGCAATGAGTCTTTGGTGGCCATCTTCGCTGAACGCTCGACGGCCATGGTGGCGGGCCTTGTGGGGATCCTTAAGGCTGGCGCCGCCTACCTGCCGCTGGACCCCGCATATCCTCCTGAGCGCCTTTCGCTGATGCTCTCGGACGCCGATGCGGCAGCCGTGCTGGTTCAGCCCCAGCTACTGGAACACCTGCCTAGTACGGATGCTGTCAACGTCTGCCTGGACCGCTGCGACCCGGACGGCCAAGGCCGCAGGCCGCTGGCCGCCGCCCAGAATCCTGAGCAATTGGCTTACGTGATGTACACCTCGGGCTCGACGGGGACTCCCAAGGGAGTAGCGGTGACGCAGCGGGGCGTAGTCCGCCTGGTGCGGGGGACCGAGTATGCCCGACTGGGGCGCGATCAGGTCTTCCTTCAGATGGCCACCATTTCTTTTGACGCCTCCACCTTCCAGATCTGGGGCTGCCTGCTCAACGGGGGCCGACTGGTGCTCTTCCCGCCCCAAAAACCCACCTTGGATCAGATTTGCAGTGTCGTGGAACGTCACAGGATCACCATGCTGGGCCTGCCGGCAGCCCTTTTCCGATTGCTGGCCGAGCACCATCCGGAAGTTTTGGCCGGGCTGCGGCAGGTTCTCTCAGGAGGGGACGTCCTATCGCCTCTTCACGCCCGTCGCGCGCTGGAGGCGGGTCTGGGACGGCTCATCAACGCCTACGGGCCGACTGAGAATACGACCTACACCTGCTGCCATGTGATGACGGAACCTCAGGAGTGGCCGGCGGTGCCCATCGGTCCTCCCATCGCCAACACTCAGGTCTTCGTGCTGGACCGGCACTGCAACCCGGTGCCCCAAGGCGTGGCGGCAGAGCTGTTCATTGCCGGAGACGGACTGGCGCGCGGCTATTGGCAGCGTCCCGGCTGGACTGCCGAACGATTCTTGCCCCATCCCTTCGAAGTTGGAGCAAGGGTTTACCGCACGGGAGACCGGGTGCGGCAGCGCCAGGGGGGCGTGGTGGAATTCTTGGGGCGCTTCGACCACCAAGTCAAGGTGCGGGGCTTCCGCGTCGAGCCCGCCGAGATCGAGTCCCGTCTCCTCAAGCACCCTTCCGTCCGTCAAGCCGCCGTCATCGCCTTGCCCGATCCATCGGGAGGCAGGAGGCTTGTGGCGTACGTGGCAAAAAGGGAGTCAGGAGTCAGGAGTCAGGAGTCAGGAAGAGGGGAGAGCAGAGTTCGCAGTTTGCAGTTCGAGGTTCGCAGTCAAGAGACGGAATCGGAAACTTCTGCCTCAGACTCCAGACTCCAGACTCCCGACTCCAGACTCCCGACTCCGAACTCCAGCCTCTCTGCCTTCCTCTCCCAGCACCTGCCCGACTACATGGTCCCCTCGCTCTTCATCTCCCTGGACCGGCTCCCCTCGACGCCCAGCGGAAAGATTGACCGCAGGGCTCTGCCGCTGGAAGGCGAATCGCAGCCTCAGGAAGAATTCGTCCAGCCCGCCACCCCGGCGGAAGAGGTCTTGGCCTCCATCTGGTGCGACGTGCTCGCATTGGATCGGGTGGGGCGCAACGATCACTTCTTCGAGCTGGGGGGACACTCCCTGCTGGCCACTCAGGCCGCTTCCCAAATCCGCCGCGCCTTTCAGGTCGAACTTCCCTTGCGCACCCTTTTCGAGTTTCCCCAGCTCTTTGAACTGGCCCGCCAAATCGAAGAGGCGCGCTTGATGGGTGTGCGCCCCTGCGCCCCGCCCCTGCGCCCCGTCGCCCGTCGGCGACGGATGCCTCTTTCATTCGCCCAGCGCCGATTGTGGTTTTTGGACCAGCTCGAACCGGGCAGCGCGGTCTACAACATCCCCATGCCCGCCCGCCTGGAAGGGCAAATCGACATAGCCGCCCTGCGAGCCACCCTGAGCGAGATTGTGCGCCGCCACGAGGGGCTGCGCACTGTCTTTCCGGTGGTATCCGCA
>JANQFM010000445.1 GCA_028277865.1 Acidobacteriota bacterium | reverse complement strand
AGGGCAGGCCTCGCTGTCTAGGGGATAGTTGGCAGTTCGCAGTTGTCAGTTGTCAGTTGTCAGTTGTCAGTTGTCAGTTCGCAGTTCGCAGTTCGCAGTTCGCAGTTCGCAGTGAGATGATACATTCTGCAGACTTTGGACTTTGGACTTTGGACTTTGGACTTTGGACTTTGGACTTTGGACCTTGGACCTCCCTCCCCCTGCGGTAAACTGTCTCTGAATTGACAACTGACAACTGACAACTGACAACTGACAACTGACAACTTCCTTCCCTGCCATGAACGACTGCGAGCAGTTTTTCGTAGACTGCCCTTGACCTTCGCTCTCCGTTTGAGACGAAATATTCGAGGCCGCCCATGAGAGTTCGGTTAAGGCATCAACGTTTGAGGCAGGCCATCGCTTCCAGCCGCATGAGCCAGAATCGGTGGGCGCTCAAGCTGGGGATCAGCAGCGGGCACCTTTCCGAGTTGGTGAACGGCAAACGGCCTTACCCGGCGCCTGAGACCCGTATCAGGCTCTGCAAAGGCCTGGGCCTCTCCTTCGAAGAATTGTTTCGGCTGGAGGCCCCAAAACGCAGCAGCCGGAAACGGCAGCCTGCGCCGCGCCGACTGCTCCAAATGCGAGGAGGCCGCTACCGCCTGAGCATCGACCGGCTGCCGTCGCGGGCAGTCCCAGGAGGAGAAGAAGGCATGCAGGATGTTTTCAAGGACTTTCGCTACGGCTTGCGCTGGCTGAGCCGCAATCCGGCCTTTGCAGCGGTGGCCGTGCTGGCGTTGGCGTTGGGGATCGGCGGGAACAGCGCCATCTTCAGTTTGGTCCACGGCGTCGTGTTGAAGCCGCTGGACTTCAAAGACCCTCAGCAATTGGTGATGGTCTGGGAGACGGATCCGGCCAAGGGGAATCTGGAAGCCAATGCCGCCTACCCCAACCTGCGGGATTGGATGGCGCCTGGAACGCCTTTCCAGGCTGCGGCGGTGTTCGATTCCCGCAGCCTCACCCTGATGAAGGAAGCCAAGGCGGAGAGGGTCCAGGGGGCTCGGGTCTCGGCCGACTTTTTTCGCGTCCTGGGAGTGGAAGCTTTTTTGGGAAGGACTTTCGAACCTCGGGAAGATCTGCCTTCAAGCTCCGATGTGGCCGTAGTCAGCCACGCCTTCTGGAAGAACCGGTTGGGAGGGGATCCCGGGGCTTTGGGAAAGCCTCTCAGCCTGGACGGAGGCGCCTTTGAGCTGATCGGGGTCTTGCCGCCGGATTTCTCCTTTCCGATCCTGGTATCGAATGCCCAGATTTGGACCAGCGTGGCCCAGGACGGTGATTTTTCAGCAGAGCGAGGTATGCATGTCTATGAAGCCGTGGCCCGTTTGCGCCCTGAGATTTCCCTGAACCAGGCCCAGCATTCCATGGATGCGGTGGCCCAGCGGTTGTCTGAGCTTTATCCCGAAGATCAGGCGGGACGGGGAATCCGCCTGGTGCCTTTGCATCAACAGGTGACGGGCAACATCCGGCCGGCGTTGCTGGTGCTGCTGGCGGTGGTGGGCTGTGTCCTTTTGATCGCCTGCGCCAACGTCGCCAACCTGCTGCTGGCCCGCGGCGCTTCCAGGCAACGGGAATTGGCCGTCCGCACCGCCCTGGGCGCCGGACGCGGCCGGCTGATTCGCCAATTGGTCAGTGAAAGCCTGATTCTGGCCGCTGCGGGCGGCGCTTTTGGGCTGTTGATGGCCTGGGCTTGGTCAGGCTTCGCGGTGTCGATCATTCCGGTCCAGATCCCCCGCCTGCATGAAGTGTCCATCAGTCTTCCTGTGGTGATTTTTACCCTCGCAGTCTCGTTGCTGACCGGCCTTTTGTTTGGGATGGCTCCGGCTTGGCAGGCTTCCCGGCTCAATCTGCGGGACTCCCTGGCCGATGGCGGCCGAGGGGCTTCGACGGTCCATGGCCACCGCCTGAGGCGCGGACTGGTGGCGGCGGAGGTGGCGATGGCCCTGATGCTGCTGATCGGCGCCGGACTGCTGGTTCGCAGCTTCGCCAACTTGATCCAGGTTGAGCCGGGATACAATCCCGACCGAGTCCTCACCTTCGCCATGTCGATCCCCATCAGCGACGAAAGGGGCTTCACCCCTGCAAGGGCCGATTTCTATGCCCGTGTGCTGGAGAGCGTACGCGGCTTGCCGGGCGTCCATTCCGCCGGAGCAGCCATCTACCTGCCCCTCAGAGGAAACATCGGGACCGAGATGAGGATTGCGGGCAACCAGGCCAGACCCGGAGAGGAACTGGCGGTCCAGTACAATTCGGTGACACCCGGCTTTTTCGAGACCCTGCAAATTCCGCTTCTGCGCGGACGCAGCCTGACAGAGTCAGACCGTCTGGGCAGCCCGGGCGTGGCGGTCATCAACCAGGCCATGGCGCGCCTCTACTTCTCCGGCACCGACCCTGTGGGCCAAAGGATCGAAGTGGACATCGACCTGAACCAGCCGGGAGCGCCCACCTCTTTCGAGATCGTGGGGATCGTCGGCGATGTCCGGACCCGAGGGCTGGAGGCCGAGGTTCCGCCCCAGGCTTACCTGAGCTATCGTCAGCACACCTGGCCCTTTGCCTACTTCGCGGTGCGCACTGAAAGCGACCCGTCACTGCTGTCCGGACCCATTCGGGAGCAAGTGGCCCGTATCGATTCCGGTCAGCCGGTCAATCGCATTCAGACCATGCGGCAGCACTTGTCCGGTTCGATCTCCCAAAGGCGTTTCGCCATGATGGCCCTGGCCGGGTTCAGTCTCCTGGCGTTGCTGCTTGCAGCGCTGGGGATCTATGGGGTCATTGCCTACTGGGTGGGACGGCGCACCCGCGAAATCGGCCTGCGCATGGCCTTGGGCGCCGGACGCAAGGACGTGATCGGGCTGGTCTTGCGTACGGGCCTGGGCCCCGTCCTGGCCGGCTTGGCTGTCGGAGTGGCCGCATCTCTGTTGCTGACCCGATGGCTGTCCGTCCTGCTTTTCGAACTGAGCCCGACCGATCCAGCCACCTATCTGGGCGTGATTGGCCTGCTGGCGCTGGTCGCCGCACTGGCCTGCTACCTGCCCGCCCGCCGCGCCACCCGCGTGGATCCCCTGACTGCGTTACGGTGCGAATAACCCGGCAAGTCGCGCACGAGTCCGGAAACCGGAGACCGGAGACTGGCAGAAGGGAAGCGGCGAAGGTCAATGCAGTCGGAGTTTCGAGGCGGTATCAGGCCGTTCAAGCTTGGCTGTCCCGAATCTCGGAGCCCTCTGCCGGTCTCCGGTTTGCGGTCTGCGGACTCCTGATCAATTCGGGGCGGAACTTTCGAAAACCACTACCAAGCCGCTTCGCTCGAAGAGCGGGCTTGCTGGATCTAACTGTAGTATCGTTACCCTTATGCGGCCCAACCCCATCATCACCTTCACCAGCGACTTCGGAACACGGGAATACTACGTGGGGTCGGTCAAGGGCACCATCTTGAGCGCCTGCCCATCGGCCAACATCGTCGATATCAGCCACAGCGTGGCCTCTCACGACCTTCTGGAAGGAGCATTCACATTGCTTTGCTCCTATTCCTGCTTCCCTGCACGCACCATCCACCTGGTGGTTGTCGATCCGGGCGTTGGATCGGATCGCAGGTCCATTCTGGTGGTGACTGAAAATCACTACTTCATCGGGCCGGACAACGGCGTGCTCTCATTGGTTTATGAAAAGGAGGAGATCAGCCGGGTCATCTCGATCGAGGCCGAGCACCACTTTCGCCAGCCCGTCGCGCCGACCTTTCACGGGCGCGACATTTTTGGCCCTGTGGCCGGCAATTTGGCCAGGGGGATCCAACCCGAAAAGTTTGGCCCCGAGATCGAGGAGTTCACCCGCCTGACCCTGCCGCCTCCGCAAAAGGTGTCCGAAAGCCATCTGGAGGGGATCGTGCTGCACGTCGACAAGTTCGGCAATCTGATCACCAACCTCTCCCCGTCGGCGGCAGCCCGCCTGATGGGCCGTGAAGCCAGCCCGGTCGAGTTTCAAATCGGAGACCGGACGGTCGGCCCCCATGTCGAGTACTACTCGCAAGCGCCTCAAGGAGAGCTGGTCTCACTGCTGGGCAGCAGCGGCTACTACGAGATCGCCGCCCTCAAAAAGCCCGCTGCCCGCCTCCTCAACCTGCGGCGGGGCGCCAAGGTGAGGATGGCGGTTGATTAGTTGTCAGTTGTCAGTTGTCAGTTGTCAGCTATCAGTTGTCAGCCAGATGATGTTACATTCTGCGGACCTTGGACCTTGGACCTTGGACCTTGGACCTTGGACCTTGGACCTTGGACCGCCTCACCTGACCTGGACCGTTGCATGATCGCCGTTGATCCGGAAGGACCGGGAGGCTTGGGCTGAGATTCCCGGCAAAGCGCGGGTCCACTGCTGCAGGGATTGCAAGACCTCCTGAGCAAAGGCGCCTTGAACCACTTGAGGCACGCAGGGGCGCGGTTCGACGATTTGCTGGCCCAGCCGCCAGCTCTCCGCGTTGTTCACATACAGTGGAATGATCGCCGCCTGATGGACTTTTCCGCCCAGGACTTCGATCAAGGGCAGCATCCCATAGAGCTTGGCGCCGGTCTTGCGGTGGCGGACGGTCTTGGAAGCGAAGGAAAAGTTCCCCAGGCTGTGGAAGATGATGCCGCCCAAATAGCTCTCGACGCCCTGGATGACATGGGGATGGTGGCCCAACACCACATCCGCGCCAGCTTCGACAAAAGCGCGGAATAGATTAGCCTTGCGTGGTGAGGGGACGTGCTGGTATTCGCGGCCTGTATGCGCGGAGACAATCACCAGGTCCGCTTGCCCTGACGCCTCGCGAATGGCCTGCAATGCCCTGGGTCCATGCGGCGACGGCACCAGCGGGGTGCCGGCCGATCCGAAGGCCAGAAAAGCGACTTTCATCTCCTTGCCCGGCGGCTGGAAGACCAGCGGTCTCCAGGCTACTTCCTGTGTTCGGGCGGCACCGGCCCACCAGAGGGCCTGATTGTCACGGCGCGTCTTCTCCAGCAGATCGAGCGTATCGAGCAGCCCTTGGCGTCCGCTGTCGTACATGTGGTTGTTGGCCAGCGAAAACAGGTTGAAGCCGCCTCCCAGCAGCCACTCCAGCCGTTCGGGGGAGGTGCGGATGGGGTACTTTTTTTTGAGGCGGATGGGTGCTCGGGTGAGGGGCGATTCCAGATTGACGAATGCCAGGTCGGCTTCCCGGACATAAGGCACCACCGAGGAGAAGAGCCCCGATCCCGCCTGGGCGAAGTCTTGATCGATCCAGTTTTCGGGATAGGCCACGTCCCCGCCCGCTGCCAGAACCAGGTCCAGGGAGCCCCTCTGGGTTGCCGGCGTCACCGGCAAAGGGTCTGAAGCAACTGCCGCTGCCGCCGCAGACAAAAGGATTCCCAACAGAAACGCGCCTGCGGGTCGGAAGGTATCCATGAGATAGAAGACAGGGCTAGGAGTCTGCGCGGTGCTTCTCTTTCTTAGACTTTGCGCCTTTGCGTGAAACCCTCCCAGGCTAGTCACGCAAAAAGCGCATCGGGTCGAGCGCTTCACCGTTGAGGCGGACTTCGAAGTGAACGTGGGTGCCTGTGGCCCGGCCGGTCGAGCCGACATAGCCGATCACGTCCCCCCGCTTAACCTTCTGGCCCGCCTTGACCGTGATTTTGGAAAGATGCCCGTAGCGCGTCAGTATCCCGAAGCGGTGTCCCAGGTCGACCAGCTTTCCATAGCCCTGGGTCCATCCGGCACGCGAGACTGTGCCGTCTGCGGTGGCCACCACCCGGGCGCCCTTGGGCGCCGAGATATCGACACCTGGGTGCCAGTCGCGTTCCCCGCTGAACGGATCCCTGCGGTAGCCGTAGCCGTCTGACAGATAACCCAGGGCAGGCATGATGGTGGGCGTTGCGCTGAGCAGGATTTGCCGGCTGGTGTAGTGCTCCTGCAGCTTGGCGAATTCCGTCTGCAGGTTGATTTTCTTACGGTCCAAGCTCTTGAAGTGCTTCTTGAGGCTGGGTGCGCTTGCCAAATCCGGAATGGGCCGCGTGTTGCGTGCCGGCCCGCCGACGCCTGCCGTCCCATCCTGCACCAGCCCGGCCATGATCTCCAGCTTCTTGGCCGTCGTTTCCAGAAGGGCCATTTGATCGGTCAATTGGCGGGCGTCGACTCGGAAGAATTCGTTTTCCTTGCGCAATTGGTCCAATTCGGCCACCAGAGCCTGCTGGCCCCGAGACTTGTTCCACATATGGAAGTAGTGAAGGCAAGAAAGCATGAAGCAAGCAGCGATCAGCCCCAGCGTGCTGGCCACAACTGCAACCAACTTCTTTGAAACCGAGTATTTTCGGGCGACTCCCCCGGCACCGGACGCAACGATGATGGTCAGGCCCCCATTGTGCATGTGCGCTCCCCTCCGATCACATCGAAGATCCGTTTTCGGACCCGCTCCCCGCTGAGTCAAAAACCGGGCCAGTATAGGGAGGCACCCCAGGCGTGTCAAGGGTCGGTGCCACACAAAAAGACGTGACTGCCCTGCATTGCGGTGGACAATCGGAGAAAATTGGTGGAGGCGGTGGGAATCGAACCCACGTCCGAAAGCCTTCAACAGAGGAATCTACATGCTTAGCCGGGTTTCCTGTTTTCCTCCGACCGGCGCTTGAAACCGGCAAATGAACCGATCGGAGACCCTCCCAGCAAGTTTCTCAGCGCTTCCCTGGGAGAGGCCAAAAGCGCCGAAGAGCCCGCTAAAATGACGCCCAAACCCTGCCTGCGGGCCGGCAAGGCCGGACGGGCCGCGTTTTTACGCCGCCATTGCTAACTGTTCGTTGCCAGTTATGTTGTTTGCCACTTTTGACGAGGTGGTGGCGCCTCGGCATGCATCCGCTGCCTCAACTGCTCCCGTCGAAGCCAATCGCCCCCTTTCAGCTTGGGCCGGAGCGGGCAGGCATTCCGAAATGCCTCGGGATCCAGCCCTGCCAATAACTGACAATAGGATACCACCAGCGCAGCAAGGTTGCACGGGGCGGGCTAAAGCGGGGTCGCGCCTTGAGTTTCTGGGAACTGCCGGCAACCTGCCCTTATCTTGGCCGGGGACAATCAACGATCTTTCAAGGCCGCCAAGCCGGGCAGCTCTTTGCCTTCCAGCAATTCCAGGCTGGCGCCGCCGCCGGTGGAGATGTGGCTGAAGCGGTCGGCCAGGCCCGATTGGGTTGCGGCGGCCGCCGAGTCCCCTCCGCCGACGATGGTCACGGCCTGGCTTTGTGCGCAGGCGCGTGCCAGCTCCAATGTGCCCTGGGCGAATGCAGGCCACTCAAAGACGCCCATCGGGCCGTTCCAGACCACTGTGCCGGCGCTGAGGACGCATTGGCGATAGGCCTCCCGAGTGCGGGGGCCGATGTCCAGCCCCAGCAATCCTGCGGGGATGCGGGCGTCTGAAGAAACAGTGGCGGGCGTGTCCTTTTGGAATGCTTCACCGCAGACGTGATCGACCGGCAAGAGAAGGTCCACTCCAAGGCCCGCCGCTTGCCCGAGCAGTTTCTCGGCAAGTTCCAGGCGGTCTTCCTCCACCCGCGAGTCGCCCACCTCGATGCTCTTGGACTTCAGGAAGGTATAGGCCATGGCGCCGCCGATGAGCAGTGCGTCGACTTTTTTAAGCAGGCTCTCGATCACCGAGATTTTGTCGCTCACTTTGGCGCCTCCCAGCACGGCCGCAAAGGGTCGTTGGGGGGATGCCAGGGCTCGGCTCAGGTACTCGATTTCCTTGCTCATCAGCAATCCGGCAGCCGGTTTGTCGAAGTGCCGGGCCAGGGCCACCATTGAGGTGTTGGCCCGGTGAGCCGTGCCGAAGGCGTCATTGACGTAGCAGTCTCCCAGAGCAGCCAGGCGTTGCCCCAGATCCGGCTCGGAATCCGGTTGCTGCTCGCCGGGGTGAAAGCGAAGGTTTTCCAGCAGCAGCACTTGGCCGGGGCGCAGCGCAGCAGCCAGCTCCTGGGCCTCTTCTCCCACGCAATCGCTGGCGAATCGGACTTCGCTCCCCAGATGCTGAGCCAGGCAGCCGGCTACAGGGCGCAAGCTGAATTCGGGCCGGGCAACCCCTTTGGGGCGCCCCAGGTGGCTCATCAGGATCAGCGAGGCGCCCTGGCCGAGTACCTGGCGAATGGTGGGCAAGGCTGCCCGGATGCGCGTGTCGTCCAGCACTTTGCCATTGCGAAGCGGTACGTTGAAGTCGACCCGCAATAGCACCCGCTTGCCGTTCAGGTCAAGGTCTCGGATGGTGAGCTTGTTCATGGGCAGTTGTCAGTTGTCAGTTGTCAGTCAGGAAGGCTTATCAGCCTAAAGCCTGCGGCCTTGATTCCCTTCACAGATTGGAATTGACTGAGTTCCACTCATCCAGCGGCGGCAGGACGCCCATTTCGACGACTTCGTCGCGCAGCTTGACCAGGTGCTGGTAGGAGTCGCGCAGGTCGGCCAGTTCCGAATCCGTCCCTTGGGGCATCGTCCAGCTGAGGCCGTCAGAGCCGATGGAGGTTTCCATGGACATCATGATCTTGTTGAAGCCGTGATCGTCGGAATCGACGTAGGCGCCGCAAGGCCAGGGGTAGCCTTGTCCGTCCATGACGGCCTTGACCATCAGCAGCGATTGGTGGGATGGGCTCTGAAAGGAGCTGCGCCCGCGCAGTTGAATGATCTTCTTGCCTCCCTGGCGGACGTGCTGGCTGATCTCGGCCCACTTCTGGTCGGAAAGTTCGCTGGAGCCGATCAGGTCGGTGAGCGGACGGCCGTCGATACGGCAGGTGCTGGCAAAGACGGCCATGCTTTCGCCGTGACCGCCATAGGTTCGGCAGCCGGTCACTTTGTCCTGGGGAAGGCTGAAGTGCTGGCTGAGGGCGGTCTGCAAACGGGTGCTGTCCAGGGCGGCCAGGGTGGCCACGCGACCGGCGGGCAGTCCCGAGTAGATCAAGGTGGTCAGCCCGGTGATGTCTGCAGGGTTGAAGATGATGACCACGAATTTGGCATTGGGGCAGTAGGAACGGATGTCCTTGCCCAGTTGGGCGGCGATCTCCGAGTTGCCCTTGAGGAGGTCTTCGCGGGTCATGCCCTCCTTGCGGGGTGCGCCGCCTGATGAAATAACGTAGGAAGCGCCCTGCAGGGCATGCCCGATGTCGGTGGTCCAGCTCACTCGGGCGTCGGGAAAGGCGCAGTGATACATCTCCTCGGCGGCTCCCTGCAGCCCAGGCTCGTAGGGATCGTACATGGTGATATTGGGAGTCAGCCCCATGGTCAAAGCGGCCTGGGCCATATTGGAGCCAATGGCCCCGGCTGCTCCCAGGATGGCCAATTTGTCTTCGGTCAAGTAGCTCATTGTCGTTCAAATCCTTTCTAAAGGGCATATTCTGACGGATGGGCCTGCTGAGTGCCAAATCCGAAAAGAGGGATTTCACGAAGAGGCGCAGAGCCGCAGAGAGGGGCAGAGGAAGAATGAGGGGGGGTGCGGTATATTTGGGATCCGTGTCTGAAAGTGGAAATCTCTGTGCTCTCTGTGGCTCTGTGGCAATATTCCAATGAAATTCTGCGTCTTTTGCGGGTCGAATTTTGGGGTTCGGGAAGAATACCGGCAGGCGGCGGTGGCCATGGGAAAATGCCTGGCCGGCAAGGGAATCGGGCTGGTCTACGGAGGGGGAAGCGTCGGCTTGATGGGCGTGACGGCCGATGCGGTTCTGGCCCGAGGCGAGGAGGTGGTGGGGGTGATACCCGAATCAATGGCCACCCGCGAGGTGGCCCACCAGGGGCTCACCGAGCTGGATGTGGTCCGGGGGATGCATCCCCGCAAGGCCCGAATGGCCGAGTTGTCAGCCGCTTTTATCGCAATGCCCGGAGGTTTCGGCACTTTCGAAGAGCTGTTCGAGGTCATCACCTGGTCGCAGCTGGGCTTCCACGCCAAGCCCATTGGGCTGCTCAACGTCTTGGGCTATTTCGATCCTTTTTTGGAACTGGTGGATCAAGCCGTGCGGGAAGGCTTCATCCGGCCTGAAAACCGCTCTCTCTTCGAGGTGGCAGGCACTCCCGAAGAATTGCTGGAAAAACTGGGCCAACGCTTGCCTGTTGAAGAGCTGCGCGGCATCGACTTGAAGGAAATCTAAAATGCACCTCCGGGATCGGATGCAAGGCGATGTAAGACAAGACTCGCTCGGCAGTCAAGAGGTGGCAGGTTGTGAGTTTACGGCTGTATGATAGCGGCGGAAGGCCGACCTCAGGCCGATGCGCATAAGCGAGAGGCTTTGTCGGGATTTAATACATTTTCTTCTGCGTCTTGGCGTCTTGGTGCGAAATCTTTCCGAAGGAGGTCAGGATGAGCCGCGAGATCGGGAAGGTTTTGGGGACGGCGGATGCTCAGCCGCTGGAGTTTTGGGTGGCCGTCCCCGCCGATGAGTTGGTGCAGCTCGATGATCTGGCACTGGTTCAGCGCCCCCTGCCCGACGGCCGGACGGTGCGCCTTTACGGCATCGTCGATCAGCTAATCGCCCGCCACGAAGGCGCCCGGCTGGAAAGCGACGTTTTCCTTTCCGAAGAAGGCGTCATCCCCCTGCAGCACGCCCTCAAGGCCCACGTTACGGTCACGCGGGTGGAGCCGGAGATCTTCGTTCCGCCCCTGCCCGGCCAGAGGGTCTTTCTGGCCGCCGGGCCCGACCGCGATCAGGCGCTCTTTTTCGATTCCATGACCAAGCGCTTTCCCTTGGGACTTTCGCGCGACGGCGAGATCGTCTACGGCAACTTCGAATTCCTGGACGGAAGCCGGGGCGCCCATGTCAACATCTCGGGAATCTCGGGGGTGGCCACCAAGACCACTTACGCCACCTTCCTGCTCTACGGCCTCTTCCATTCCGAGTTGCTGGGCAGCGAACGCGCCAATACGCACGCCCTGATCTTCAACGTCAAGGGCGAGGATCTGCTCTTCCTCGACAAGCCCAACAACTCGCTGAAGGCTTCGGCAAGAGAGGACTATCAGCGGCTGGGAATGAAACCGGGCGCCTTCGAGAGCGTGGGATTGTATGCGCCGCTTCGCCGTGGCCATCAGGTTCCGCTGCCCGACACGGGAAGCCGTGCCGAAGGAGTGACGGGCTTTTGCTGGTCGATTGAGGAATTCTGCCGCCAACGCCTGCTGCGTTTTCTGTTCGCTGAAGCCGATGACGTCAACAGCCAGCTTTCTTCGGTCATCGACCGGGTCGAATCACGCCTGGTTCATGAAGATGTTTCCGCCATCTTCACCTTCGACGACCTCAAGGAGCACATCATCGGCAATCTGAGCATCTGGGCCGGCGCCGCCGCCCCCGGCACCCAAGCCGCTTTCCAGCGCCGTTTGGAAGCCGCA
The DNA here is from genome assembly GCA_028277865.1 of Acidobacteriota bacterium. Taxonomy (GTDB): domain Bacteria; phylum Acidobacteriota; class UBA6911; order RPQK01; family DATIPO01; genus JANQFM01. The sequence continues at coordinate 8,087 of JANQFM010000445.1, read as the reverse complement.
GCCTACCGGGTGGGGCACCTGGTCCGGGGAGGGCTGGAAGATCAGCAAAAGCACCGCATCGACTGGAGGCGCGAGCGGGTCACGGTGATCGACATCCACAACCTGCACGACCGTGCCAAGCGCTTTGTGGTGGGAGTGGTGCTCAAGCGCATGTTCGAGGAAAAGGAATCGGTGGGAACTGCCCGGCCGCTGGTCTTCGTGGTGCTGGACGAACTGAACAAGTATGCCCCCCGCGAAGGCTGGAGCCCCATCAAGGACGTGCTGCTGGACATGGCCGAGCGCGGCCGCAGCCTTGGCATCGTCCTCATCGGCGCCCAGCAGACGGCCAGCGAAATCGAGCGCCGGGTGGTGGCCAACTCCTCGTTCCGGGTGGTGGGCCGCCTGGACGCCGCTGAAGCCCAGCGCGGCGAGTATGGCTTTTTAAGCGGCGCGGGTCGAGCCCGGGCCGGCATCCTCAAGCCGGGCAGCCTGATCGTCTCGCAACCCGAGATCCCCATCCCGCTGCTGGTCCGCTTCCCCTTCCCCGCCTGGGCCACGCGCCCCAGCGAAGTGCAGCAGGAGGTGGGAGTGGAATCGGATCCGTTCCGGGGTTTCTGAGGTCTCGCGCAAAGACGCAAAGACCGCAAAGTTTTTCGAAGTTTCCCGCTTTGCGTCTTGGCGCGAAACTTGTAAGATCCATTAAAGGAAAAAGAGCCATGTGGGATCGAGAGCGAATTCTGAAACACATTTCTGCCGACCCCGAAGTCTGTTTTGGGAAGCCGGTCATTCGAGGAACTAGGATCTGGGTTTCTCTGATATTGGATTTCTTGGCATCTGGCCTGACGGAAAACGAACTCCTTCAGGAATATCCCCAGCTGACTCGAGAGGACATTCGGGCCTCCCTGGCCTATGGGGCTTTGACAGCCCACGAGAGAATCGTTCCGGTGTTGGCGAAATGAGGGTCAAGCTGGACGAGAATCTAGGCCGCAGTGTTTTCCAGGTCTTTCGGCAAGAAGGCCACGACACCTCCACAGTCTTCGAACAGGAGCTCTCCGGGGAAGCCGACAGCAAGATCTTTGCGGCTTGCCTCGATGAAGAGCGTGTCCTGATCACCCTTGATCACGATTTCGGTAACCTGCTCCGATTTCCGCCATCGAAATCCGGCGGGACAGTCATTTTAGAGGCACCACCCTCTGTCTCCTACTCATTTCTGGCCGACTTGGCGCGTATGGCTGCAAGAGAACTGAAGAGCCGCCCAGTCCAAGGTCAGCTTTGGATCGTTCAACCGGGACGTATCCGGGTGAGGCTTGGACTTGAAGAGTGAGGTCTTCCCAACCTGTCAGCTCCCGGAGCTTGGCGTCTTGGCGCGAGACCTTACTGGATCTCGAAGTCTTCGAATGCGCTCACAGATTGCTGCCTGAGCCGGTCTTCGACAGACACTTTGAGGCGGTAGCGGCCCGTTTCCAGTTCGGAGAGGCGGAAAGGCTTGACGAACACCACCCGACGGGGGGAGGCGAACTGGATCGATTCGCCGGCGGCGTCCTCCACCGAGAGGATCTCTTTGCCCTTGCGGTAGAGCTGATAGGTCACGGCCAGCGAGGGCCGAAAGGAACTCTGTTCAAACCCCACGTTGTAGGCGTGCAGGTAAACCCCGAAGGGGTCGTCGCTTTTGAAGATCTTGCGCACGTTGGGGCGCACTTTGACGTCGCCGATGACAAACATCCCGGCCTCGGCCAGGTCGTCGTTCATCTGGTAGATGTGGTCGGAAAGGATCAGCGAACTGATCCCCAACTGGTTTTCCTTGTAGGGCGGAGGGAGGATGGCTTGCTGAAGCACGCCCACCCGTCCGCTGTTGAGGTCCTTGACAACGAAGTTGACCTTGTAGCGCATCTGGTTTTCGACCGGCACCACTTTTTGGTAGACGGATCGGCTTTGCAGCCCGGCCTGGATGTCCTGTGGCGAGTAGCTGAGCATCAGGTCGTGGTCGAATTCGCTGATGACCCGGTTGGTCATGCTGCTCACGATGCCGTAAACAGCCACCCGGGCCACGTGATTGCCGTGCTCGACCTGGAAGGTCAGCTCCTTGTTCTGGAACTCGATGGTGATGGGGACCAGCACCTGTTGGTCGTTGAGCTGGAAGTAGTCGCAGTGCAGCTCGAATGGCATGTTGTCGTAGGTCACATTGGTGGCAACGATGGCCTTGAGGTCGTTGTACTTGATGGGCAGGGGGCGCTGGGACTTGATGAAGGTCTCGTAGCGGATGAAAGGGTTGTCCTTGATGCTGCGTCCCATCCCCACGTAGCGGTCGGCGTTGAAGGGGCTGAAGTAGGGATGGTCGCGGCGCGTGGCCAGGCCGGTTTCCTCGGCGATGGTCAGGTTCATTCCGGGCGTGAAGAGCCCGGCGTCCTTTTCCCAGGGAGTGCGGGCCAGCCGAAACTCGCCGCTGCCGCTGGGGTCGACGAACTCCAACTCCACGTCCGGCCCCAGCCCCTCGATGTGCCGATAGCGCCAGACCTCGAAGGCATAGACCGATGTGAAGCCGCCGCCTTCCTCCATGGGACGCTGGTAGCTTTCACCCGAGCGGTGCTTCTCGATTTCGACCGGTTCGCCATGAATGATGTAGATCCTGCCCCGGTCGGTCTTCCAGCCTGGGATGCCGCTGGTGAATCGTTCGTTGGCGTAAGCGATGCGGCGATAGTGCTCGTCCTTGAACTCGTTGGCGGCGGTACGCCGGTCCGGGTCGCGCCGCAGCCAGAATTGCTCGATGAATTGCTCGCGCTCTTCGTCGGAGGAAAGCTTCTCGAAGACGGTCCGCTCCTCGCCGCTGATGATGTAGGTTACATCCTCGCTGAGCCATTTGCGGAAGTAGTCCTCGCCCTCCTCCTGTCGCTGCTGCTGCCCCATGCCGATTCCCAAAAGCCCGGCCGAGGAGGCCAGCAGGCAACTGATGAAAAACACTGCCCTGAACCGTTCAAGCTGATTTCCCATAATCACGCCTCTCGCTGACCATCTAGATTATAAAATCGCCCATTTCCTGTTCAAGCGGGCTCCCCCCGATGAATCGATGAATTCCCTCCCGAACCTGTTCAAAGTTTTGAATGCCTAATCCATTTCTGTGAATCACGGTCGGCCCCAGCCTTCCAAATCCAGGTGATATGAAGTTTTTTTTCTCTTCATCATGGCTGGGAAAGGATTGTTCTGCATTTAATGGCACATAAGTTGCAAACATTCGGTAGTTCAGCCCTGCCATCGAATTGGCGATGAGCTGGCAGAGGCTTTGGAATACCAATGGAACCGATTCATCAAGAGTACTCTTCATCGAACTTGACGCGATGAACCAAACTGCGAAGGGAGGATCAATGATGTCATTGATCAGGACAAGAATTACAGCGAGAACGCTCGCTTTCCTGCTGGTGGCAGCACTGGCTGGTGGAGGGCTTTTCGCTCAGACCACATCCTTGAGCGGGACTGTCAAGGATCCCCAAGGCGCCGTCGTGCCTGGGAGCACGGTGACCCTGGTCAGCCAGGCGGGCACCGAGCGAACGGCCATCAGCGATGACGAAGGCCGCTATCAGTTCAGCCAGGTTTCCCCCGGAACTTTTGAGATCCGGGCTGAGCAGACCGGCTTCAAGACCAAGGTCATCCGCGGGATCCGCCTGCTGGTCGATACGCCGACCACCCTGGATCTGGAACTGGAGTTGGGCGACATCAGCGAGGTGGTGACTGTTTCGGCTTCCTCCATCGAGCTGAAAAACCAGGTCGACTCCTCGATCGGCAACGCCTTCAACGAGAACCAGATCGTCAAGCTGCCGCTGGAGTCGCGCAACGTGGTGGACCTGCTCAGCCTGCAGCCCGGCGTGGTGCCCGACACCAACCAAGCCGGGGACGGGCGGGGCAGCGTTGCCGGCTCCCGGGGCGACCAGTCCAACCTGACCCTGGACGGAATCGACGTGAACGACCAACAGACGGGGGCTGCCTTTACCCCTGTATTGCGCGTCACGCCGGACTCCGTACAGGAGTTCCGGGTGACGGTCTCCAACCCCGATGCCAGCCAGGGACGTTCCGCCGGCGCCCAGGTCTCTCTGGTCACCAAGAGCGGCACCAATGAGTTCCACGGCTCGCTTTACGAGTTTCACCGCAACACGGTGACCTCGGCCAACGACTTTTTCAACAACCGTGTGCAGGGCGATCCCGACCTGGACGGCGAGCCGGGCATTGCGACTCCAGCCCTGATCCGCAACCTGTTCGGCGGCTCGCTGGGCGGTCCCATCGTCAAGGACAGGGCCTTCTTTTTCTTCAACTACGAGGGGCGCCGCGACCGCAGCCAGTCCAGCGCTCTGCGCACGGTCCCATTGGCTCACCTGGGCCAGGGCGAGATCCGCTACGAGAACACCGCCGGTCAAACGGTGACCTTGGGCCCGGACGACTTCCTGGCTCTTTACCCTGAGATCGGAGGCATCAATCCTGTCGCCGCCCAGGTTCTGGGAGATGCGGCAGGCCGCTATGCTGCCAATGACAACGGCGCCGGCGACGCTTTCAACACGGGCGGATTCCGCTTCAACGCTTCCACGCCTTTAAACCAGAACACCTACACCGCCAAGGTGGACTTCAACCTTTCCGAAACTCAGCAGCTCTTCGTACGGGGCAACTATCAGTGGGACAACCAGGCTTTCGGAGCCGGCGGCGGCGCCTTGCTGCCCAATTTCCCTGACACGCCTGCCCCCAGCCGGTGGTCGCATCCTTACGGGGTGGCAGCCGGTCACACCTGGGCCCTGCGGCCCAACATCGTCAACACATTCCGTTACGGCCTGACACGGCAGGGATTCTCCAGCCAGGGCGACTCGGCCGAAAACGGGATCACCTTCCGTTTCATCTTCTCGCCCCTTTGCTTCGGCAGCGTCACCGGCGGCTGCAATGGACGCACCTTGAGCCGCACTACCCCCGTACACAATTTCACCAACGACACCTCCTGGATCAAGGGCAACCACACCCTTCAGTTCGGCACCAACCTGCGCTTCATCGCCAACGACCGAACCTCGTTTGCCAGCGCTTTCGACACCGCCGTCACCAACCCTTCCTTTTACGCCAATTCAGGCGGCGTGCTGGATACGCCATTGCTCAATGACGCCTTCCCCGACAACGACTTCGCCACCGGCGCACGGGAGATCTTCCGCTCCGCCGCCACGGCCTTGATCGGGCGATTCACCCAGTTTTCGGCCAACTTCACCTTCGCCGGCGACGGCTCCCTGCTTCCCAGCGGAACGCCGACCACACGCCAGTTCGGCACCGAGGAATACGAGTTCTACTTCGAGGACACCTGGCAGGTGGTCCCCACCCTGACGCTCAACCTGGGATTGCGTTGGGGCGTCAACACGCCGGTCGATGAGCGTACCGGCTTTCAGGTGGCGCCGACCGTCCCCCTGGGCGACTTTTTCGACCAGAGGGTGGCTTCTTCGGCTCAGGGCATCCCCTTCAATGATCCCATCACCGTCGATGTGGCCGGGCCTTTCTACAACCGGTCGGGCTACTACGACAGCGACTACAACAACTTCATGCCCCGCATCTCGGCAGCCTGGACTCCCAATTTCGACAGCGGCTTCCTGCGCACCCTCTTCGGGGGCCCCGGCCAGTCGGTCTTCCGGGGCGGCTTCGCCATGATGTACGATCGCATCGGCAGTGCTTTGGCAGTCAGCTTCGACCTCAACAACACTTTGGGCTTCACTTCCTCCACCCAGATCGCAGCCAACACCTTCAACGTGACGACCAATCCGGGGCCGCTGTTTACCGGATTCGATCAGGACATCCGCTCGCTGCCGGGCGTGACCACCCCCGCCAACCTGGTCTTCCCGCTTCAGCAGCCGGTCGACGAGGCTCAGCGCATCGAGTCGTCGCTGGACTCCACCTTGACTACTCCCGTCAACTACAACTGGAACTTCTCAATCGGCCGCGAGTTCGGCGACGGCCTTTTCATGGAAGTCGGCTACATCGGCCGGCTGGCCCGCAACCTGTTGGCCACCCGTGACATCATGGCGCTGAACAACATCACCGACCCCGCCTCGGGAATGGACTGGTACACGGCCGCAGGCATGCTGCACCAGGCCCGCTTGGACAACGTGCCCATCGACCAACTGCCGGCCATCGCCTTCTTCGAGAACCTCTTCCCCAGCCTGCCCAGCGTCGGATTCCTCGATCCGTCCCTGACAGCCACTCAGAACGCCTTTTTGCTCGTGGCTCGGGACGGCTTCGACATCCTCGACTGGACCTTTGTCCAGCTGCTGATGGATGACATCGACACCCCCAACCTCTTCTTCCATCCCCAGTACGGTGCATTGTCGGCCTTCAGCACGGTGGCTGATTCCGACTACCATGCCTTCACCTTCACATTGAGGGAACGCTTCGCCGACTCGCTGAGCTTCGATTTCAACTACACGCTGTCCAAGTCGATCGACAACGCCTCGGGCTTGCAGACCGGCACGGCCTTCGGTGCGGCCTTCATCCTCAACCCGCTGCGGCCTGAGGACAACCGCTCCCTGTCCGACTTCGACATCAGCCACATCATCAACGCCAACTGGCTGTGGAGCATCCCGGTGGGCAAGGGGCGCAAGTACGGAAGCGGCATGAACGGCTTTGCCGATGCCCTGTTGGGCGGCTGGCAGCTGAACGGGATCTTCCGCTGGAACTCCGGGCTGCCTCTCAATTCGCCCTTCGAGGCCAGCAGATGGGCCACCAACTGGAACGTGCCCAGCACCGGCACCCGCATCCGTGACCCGCAAGTGGATCCCAACAAGGGAGGCGTCAGCCCCAACCTGTTCGCCGACCCGCAGTTCGCCTACAACAGCTTCCGGGATGCTTTCCCCGGCGAGACGGGCGACCGCAACGTGTTGCGTATTCAGGGCTTCGTGACTTTCGACTTCGGACTCTACAAGTCGTTTGCCATGCCCTACAACGAAGGCCACAGCCTGACCTTCCGCTGGGAGGTGTTCAACGCCACCAACACCCAGCGGCTGGGGTTTCCGTTGGGCACCCGCGACGGATTCGGCCTGGGGCCCGACCCTCAGTTGGGGACGGCGCCGGCCAGCTTCGGCAACATCACGGCCATTCAGGGCGAACCGCGAGTCATGCAGTTCGGCCTGCGATACGACTTTTAGCAGGAAGCGCCAAAGCGCCTCTTGCCGATGGCGGCCCTGCTCGCGAGCAGGTCCGCCTACCATTCTCAGTCAACCTTCCCGCAACTCCCCATCAGAGACTGCTGCAAGAGCCGTTTCTACAGAATAAATTTTCTTCTCTGCCAGCGCCTTTCTGGAGAGAAGGCTAACCATCCGCTCACCTCTCCAAACCGCACCAGATCTTCGGCCTCTGCCGGCCAGACGCCGACTCTTGCGACAGCCTCTGAACAGGTCGCAGTCCAGGAATCCCATCGGCAGCTTCAGCAAGCCTTTTTCGAAAGCCATTGCTATTGCGGCATTTTTGCAATAGGCAGAGCCTGATCTCTGTTTCCTATCTCGAAATCTCTTCTTCGATCTCCCGCCGAGCCTATAAATGCAGGATCCTGTTGAATTACCACTTGTACCTGGGCGAGAGGAATTGCTATAGTTGGACGGTTGCTTGCGGGAGGTAGTCCGATTTGCCCGAGCCGAACTCATTGGAACGAATCCTTGTTCCCGGGGCGCTACAAGTTAGTCCTTTCCTTCTGCGGGCTCTAAGGTTTAGCGAAGTATCTCATCGATATGAGGAGGTTTCATGAATCAATCGACCTTCAAAACACCCCTGGCGCGAGCTTGCCTCTTCTTGCTGGCCTTTGTGCTGGCGGGAAGCGGGCTTTTGGCTCAGACGTCGTCCTTGAGCGGAACAGTCAAAGATCCGCAGGGCGCCGTAGTGCCGGGTAGCACGGTGACCTTGATCGGCCAAGGCGGCTCTGAGCGCAGCGCCATCTCGGACGACGAGGGCCGCTTTCAGTTCCTGCAGGTGACGCCTGGAACGTACGACGTCCGGGCCGAACAGACCGGCTTCAAGACCAAGGAGGTCAGCGGCATTCGGCTTCTGGTGGATACGCCCACCACAATCGAGCTGGAGTTGGAGTTGGGAGACATCAGCGAGGTGGTGACGGT
>JANQFM010000427.1 GCA_028277865.1 Acidobacteriota bacterium | reverse complement strand
ATGAAAGAGCTGCTGGCGCGGCTGCAAGGAATGCCTTGACTCCGGCAAGCCCCCTTCCATCGTGCATAGCTTGAACCCGAGGGCCGTTCACGGAGATGCTTGCCTTCCGACCGGGACAAGCCCGGCTCGTGGCCCTCCTTGATCTTGAGGGGGGCTTTTCAGCGGAATCGAATCTTCTTGCGCCGGAGGCGCAGCAAGACGGTAGCCGGTGGTTGAGCGAAGCGACACCACCGGTCGCGGCCCAACAGTGGATCGCACCCCGGCAGGGGTGCAGGAGTCGATACGGAGCCTCCATTAGTTCAGGGCCGCACACCCGTTCAGTGAACAGTCTTGGGACTGGCCCAGCGGTGCCGGGGCGAGAATCGCCCAAAGTGTTTAAATCCTCTGTCTATTCGATGCGTCAAAATGGTTGACTTCATCGGTCGCTTGCCGTATATTCGCCCCATTTTGACGGAGGCGGGCATTCTGCTCTCGGGGAAGCGTAGCATTTTTGCCCAGTGCGGATGAATGGTCGGCAACTCAGCAAGGAGGCTCTTGCCAAGCCGTTTCCATTCGGGCGAGGTGCAGCAAGTGTCGGCTGCATTTGTTCCGGCTGCCTTGATCCGGACGGCCCGAGTAGTCGCTGAGGTCAAATCAGGAGCTGAGGCGCTAGTGGTCCCGAGTGCGATCCATCGGGCACGCCATCTGACGGTGCGCTCAGGTCGATTGTGATTGGCGATTACTGCGCGGGAGTGAGGGGATGAACACAAATGGTCACCTTGCAGGACGCAAGCCGACCGTCCTTGTCACCGAAGACGAGGAAGGGATTCGTGATCTGGTCCGCACGACGCTGGAGGAAAGCGGCTACAAGGTGCTTTCGGCCTGTGACGGTCGGGATGCCTTGGAGCGTGCCCAGAGTTATGCCGGCCCCATCGACCTGCTTTTGACCGACCGGGTCATGCCGCGTCTGGGCGGCAGGGAGCTGGCCAAACGCCTCCGAGCAAACCGCCCGGCCCTGAAGGTTCTCTACATCACCGGCTATTACGGCAACACACGGGACGAGGAGGCGGAGACGGTGGTCCTGAAGCCTTTTTCGTTGGAATCCCTGCGCGACAAGGTGCGGGAAATCCTGGAAAGTTAAGGGGAGCCCGCGGGTTAACCCGTGGGAGGAATCAAATCGAGTAGCTTCTCCGGGCCGCCGCCGGGCCTGCCCCGGCGGAGCCCACGACTGGAAAGCTAGAATCGGGGAGCCAGAGAATAACGCATCCCCTCCCCTCCCTCGGGGCGGGAATCCGCCCCGAGGGAGGGGAGGGGATGCGCAGAGACCGCGATGAGGTTGCTGGCTCGCGGCCTAGCCATTCAGTCATTCGCTCCGCCGTGGCGGGCCCGACGGTGGCGTTTTGCCAGGCTTCATGGCATGTGTGCTTCCGTCGAATCGGCGGCATTGGGACGGGTTAACCGAATATGCACCCCGCGAGCTTCCCAAGTGCCCCCAAAGTCAGCTCGGCACCTCTTCAGACAATACGGCCAAGATCACGCGGATCCCTTCCAGGAAATTCCCCAACCGCAGGTTTTCATTGGGGCTGTGCTGGTTATTGTCCGGGTTGACCGTCGGAACGCTCACCGCCGGGAGGCCCAATGTCTCGACGAAGGGGGCGATGGGAATCGATCCGCCGCTGGTCCGGATCTTGATGGGCTGATGTCCGTGCAGCCTGGTCAAAGCGCTGTCCAGCCAGCGCCCCGGCAGGGAGTCGAACTCGGTCCGGAAGGCCGGGTAGGAAATGACGGAGGTAAACGAGGCAAGCTTAGCGTGGATCAGGCGTTCCTCTTCACTGGGCTCGCCCTGGGTCAAGTGATAGCCCAATCCTTCGATGTGGCGGCGCACCAGCCGCAGCAGCCTGTTTGCGTCGCTTTCCTTCACCAGACGGACGTCCACTTCGGCAGTCGCCGTGGCAGGGACGATGGTGCGGGCCTGCTGTCCCACCCATCCCGAGGAGAGTCCTCGAATGTTAAGCGAAGGGTACTGGACAGCCTCCTGCAAGTTTTCGCCCACCAAATCCCGGGAAGCCACTCCCAGCCTGCGCCGGATGTCCTCTTCGTCGTCAGGCACGCGGGCCAGGATGCGCTTGGCTTGGGGAGTCAGCCGGACGCCCTCGTAAAAGCCGGGGATGATCACGCGACCCTGTTCGTCCTTCATGGAGGCCAAGATTCGGGCCAGGCGCAGCGCGGGGTTGGGCAGGTAGTTGCCGTAGTGCCCGCTGTGCTGGGGTGCGCGTGCTCCGTAAACCGTCAGGGTGAAGGTGGCAATGCCGCGTGCGCCGAACTTGAGGGTGGGACGATTGGTGTAGTGGGGAGGGCCGTCCAGGATCACCATCATGTCGGCCGCCAGGCGTTGCCGGTAGCGCTGCACGGCCTGGGGCAGATGCGGCGACCCCAATTCTTCCTCGGTATCCACGATCACCTTGAGGTTGAGACCCGGCTGGATGCCCCCCTTCTCCAGGGCGTCCAGGGCCGCAAGGAATTGCGCGATGGGCCCCTTCGAGTCCGATGCCGAGCGGGCAAAGATGCGCCATTCGGGATCGAATCCGGCCTCCAGACGTTCCCAGGGAATGATCCTCCAGCCATCCCCGTGCTGCTCCTTGAGCACCGGCTGGAAAGGGTCGTCCTGCTGCCAGCGGCTCGGGTCGACAGGCTGGCCGTCGGACTGCAGGTAGATCAGCACGGTTCGGGCACCGGGGCCGGCAAAGGCCCTTTCCGCCAAGAGAAGGGGGCTTCCGCCCGTCGGGAGCCGCTCAGTGGTGAATCGACGTTCCTCAAAGGCCGCCTCCAGCCACTCGACCAGCCGCAGGATGTCCTGCGGGTCATGTGCGTCATTGGGCAGGCTGAGCAATTCCCGGTAAAGCCTTAAGGCCGGCTGCAACTGATCCTCCGCCAATTTTTCGATTCGCTGGGGAGCGGCCGACTGGGCAGCGGCATTCCAGGTGAAGAGAAGAAACAGGAAGCTGGTCATTCGCATGACGACAGGATAACCTGGATTGACCCGGATTTCTCATGGACTGCCGTAGCGAGTGCCGCAAGCGCCGTCCTGGCAAGGCGTCGCGACCGGGGTCCGCGCAAGTGGGAGACCGGAAACCGGCAGGGGATCCCGAAATCCTTCAAGACTCCGACTGCATTGACTTTCCCCGCTTCCCCTCTGCCGGCCTCCGATTTCCCGACTTGTGCCCGGCAGTTAGTGGCGGGCAGGCGGCCCCGATCCGGCCTGGGCGGCAGGAGCGCCGACAGCAGCTTTTTGAGGAGTTGCCGGGGCGGGATTGGGCTTGTAGAGGGTGACCAGGCAGCCTCCCAGAGCAGCCAGCACGATCCCCAGTACAAAAGGCCATCGCAGCGCGCTCCATCCGCCTGCCGGCGGGTGAAGCGCCAGGGCGACTGCCGCGTTGACGATGGGTGCCCCTGCAAAGACGATGGACATGACCACGGCGGGCGTCCCCCGGGCGCCGAAGGCCAGCAGTACGCAAAAGGCGCCGATGGCGCCGACGATTCCGGCAGCCAGGGACAGCCCCATCCCCTTGCCGGGAAAGCTCCAGTCGGCGCCGGAAGCCATCAGGATCACCAATGGCGCCAGTACGGCGGTAATGAAATAAGCGACGCCGACAAACAAAAAGGCCTTGTAGCGCCCGTTGATCGGGTCGCCCATTTGCACCTGTCCGGCGTGCAGCAAGACCCCGTAGACTCCCCACGAAAAAACAGTCATCAAAGCATAGACCAGCCAGGCGAGGCCCGGCTGGGCAGCATTGCTCGCTTCCATTCGACTCTCTCCTCTCTTTGCAGGCTCGGTGCTGGGGGAAGCACGCGAAAGATCCGTGCCGGTTCGCGGGCTACCCTTCTATTTTGGTTTTTGGCGAAAGCGTGAAGCCGCCTGTTCGAAGGAGCCCCTCAGTTCACGCCAGGCGTTCTCGAAGCCGGGCTTCAGGTCTTGCCAAGCCTCGCCGCTTTCGCTCTTCAACTCCTCAAACTTGCCTCGAACCCCTTCCAGACGATCGGGCAATTCCCGGTACTCTTGCTCCAATCTCTCCTCGACCCGGCCCACCATTTCATCGATCTTCCCGGCCAGTGAATCGATCTGTTGCTGCATCCTTTTTTGATAGTCGCTTCTTTCGCTCATGGCTGCCTCCGCCTCAAATCCGAAAATGTTCAACATCCACCTTTGAGAGTCTCTCCCAAACCGGCAGGCCGCGTAAAGTTTCTGAAGCTGCGCGGGGCCGGCTGATTTTGCAGAATTTGCGATGATCCCTCTTTCGCCAGCCCAGAGCTGCGCCTCCCAGTGGAGCGCCCGCATCTTGCGGGCCTCCGGTATCCGGATCTGCCCGCCTTGCAGGACAGGGAATCCCGCACAGCAGAGGCCCGCAAGATGCGGGCGCTCCCGGTCGGCTGGTATCAAAGCAAATTGCCTCGGGTCAGGAGTTCTGAAGCTCTCATGTTGATTTCGTAGGCTAGGAGTCGGCGCGGTAGAAATGATCGTAGCGAGAAAGTGGGGAATCGAGGCCAGATTTCCCCGATTTTGAGGCTCATAGTCGCACTATTTGCCGAAAAATCGAGAGAATATGGGCCGATTCTACCGCTTTCGCAGTCGATCAATTTTCTGCCGCGCAGACTCCTTGCGTGCTTTTTTCGTAGGTTTCCCCGTCAGGAATCCACGTAACCTGCCAAAATGGCCCGGCAATGATGGAAAGCTGGTCCCTGCCTGCCCTGCTGGCCCTGGTTTACAT
>JANQFM010000409.1 GCA_028277865.1 Acidobacteriota bacterium | reverse complement strand
GCCTTCAGCCCCACCCTGTAGCGCAACAGGCATCTCGTCTGACGATGGGAGGGCCGGTTGTCCAGTCGGCCCAGAATCTTTCGACTGACCTCGGCGAGGTGTTGGTCGTCGTAGGAAAAGGCCTGCAAATGGCTTTCCAAAGCGGCTGTCAGGCTGGAAGCCCCCCGGAGTGTTTCCAGCATTAGCTCATCATGCAATGCCGGACGATCCTCAGCGGATCTGGTTTGGGCTTCTTCCTGATACCAAGCCTGTAGTTGGGCAGCCCGTACTCCTGCCGCTGCGGTGGTCAGGTATGGCTCGTCCAGCGGGAATTCCGCAGAGCAGGCTTGCTGCTGCAACGACTGTTCCGCCAAACGGTGAAGGGCGAGGTAGAAAATGCTGCGAAAGTAGCTGACCAAGGCGGGGGCGTCCAGAAATGGTCCGCTGTAGAGGCCTTCCAGTCGATCCAGCAGCGACTCGAATTGCTCAATGGAAACATTGCCCCCTTGCCAGAGCATGGGACGGATTCTTTCAGGCGCCCACTGGCGGGCCAGGGCGGAATGGGACGGAAACAGCTTTTCCAGGCCGGGATTCAGTTCGTCGGCAGCCCGGGCCAACTCAATCCGGGTCAGGTCGAGGGTTCTTTCCCACAAGGACGCATTTTGGACTGCCGATGTCCCTTCTTCGGCACGGCTGCTGAGCACCGGCAAGGCCATCGTCAGACTGGGGAAGTGCCGGCTGGCCCAATGGGTCCAGTCCTTGATCAATCCGGCCTCGGCCAGGCGTCGCAGGTGCAGGTAGCGGACCAGAGGCGATTCCTGTCGGGACGCCCTTTCGACCGCTTGGCGAAGATCGGTCAAAGACCCCTGCAGATAGAGCCTGACCGGATGTTCGACGGGCAACTGGGAAGCCGTCCGGAGGGCATGCTCCCTGTAGCCCAGCCGATTTGCCAGCAAGGCCTCTTCGGCTTCCATGTTTTGAAGGGCGTACCCCTCGCCCGCCAGCGTCAGCATGGCCAGGGCACGTCCCTCGATCTGGTCCCTCAAATCGTCCAGCCCATTGCTTTGCAGGGTCAAAAGCACCCAGCCGCGGGCGGCCCTCTCCAGCAAGTAAGGATGCCGACGGCCTCGAGCCGAGAGTTCGTCCAAGCGCTTCAGGGCTGCGATCAGGCCTGCCGGCGCCAATCTCTCCAAGTCGGCGTCGACCTCTTCGAGCACCTTTGAAGGAATGGGTGATGCTTGTTGCGCTGCAGTGCCAAGGCTGCAACGCTCAGCCCATCCGTTGAGCAGTTGGCGCAGCTCCGAAAAATCCGGTCGAGCGGAAAGGAAGCCGACTACTCGGGTGCCGCATCGGATCTTCCAGGTTTGGGAATCGAGTTCTACATCAGCCAGGCAGCTACTTGCTTTCGGGCTGGAAAAGAATTTGACAATTTCGTTGACTGCCAACAGAAATCGGTGGTCGGGCAAAGACGGCAATACGGACTCGGCTCCCCAAACTTGGATTGCCGCCTGGTGGGGTTGACCTGTCGATAGCTCTGGATCTACTGAAGCACTGTTCGATCCGTCGGCCTGCACAGGCAACTCAATCGTCGACCTGGAGGGCTGAGAAGATCCTGTCAAAAGCAAAGGAAGTGGAAGAAGAATTGCAATTACTGCCCGCATGTAATTAATTATCGACACATCTTCTCTCAGCCTTCAGTGAATTTGCTCACATGGATGTCTGCCCGGTCAGACTGGTTGAGCCAAGACCGCAAGAGGGAGGCGGATTGAGGCCGCAGCATGGGCCGTTGATTACCGCTTTGAGCGTCCCTTTGGCCCGCCTCCCTTCCATCGCCATGATGCCCGTCGTCTAGCTCGCCGAGAAGCCTTCTTCTTTTGGAGGCGGCTGCTTGGGCGGCTCTCCCGAGATGGAAAAGCCCTCTTCCTTGGGAGGCGGCTGCTTGGGCGGCTCTCCACTAAATGAAGCGGCAAGGCCTTCGTCATCGGGTGGTGATTGCAGATTGCGTCGTTCTTCCTCCATGGAACCCTCCTTGACTAAGCTGAAATGCGGTTGCAATACAATGAAAGGCCCGAAAGCCCTCGCGACCGCTTTGGCGGTCGCTCACTGTTGATGGTTAGACACAGACCTGCAGCATTTGTTCAGATCTTCTGATGGTTGATTCAAAGCCCCCTTTACCCTCTTCGTGCGGCAGGGTCAGCTACCTCCAATCACCCTGCAGAACAAATCCTGCCCAATGGTACGGATCCTTCCACTGCTCACTCTCAATCATTTGGATCTTGGCTTGGCGAAGAGCCGCAGAGGGGGTGAGGTGCTGCTGGAGCATCGCCTTGTAGAAGTGCCGCATCAAGACAGAAGTGGCTTCATCATCGACCTTCCAAAGGCTGACGACAACCCGGGCGGCTCCGGCATACATGAATCCTCTTGTCAGGCCGACGATTCCCTCGCCCTTGAAGTGCTTGCCGCGTGCAGTCTGGCATGCGCTCAGCACGACCAAGTCCGCCGAAAGCTTCAGGCGATAGATCTCGTG
>JANQFM010000403.1 GCA_028277865.1 Acidobacteriota bacterium | reverse complement strand
CTTCTTTTGCCGGACTGCGCCTGTGAAGGCGCCTTTTTCGTGCCCGAAGAGTTCGCTCTCCAAGAGGTGCTCGGTGAGAGTGGCACAGTTGATGGCCACAAAAGGGCGTTCTGCTCGGGCGCTGTTCATGTGGATGGCGCGGGCGCAAAGCTCCTTGCCTGTTCCGCTCTCTCCCTGCATCAACACAGTGGAATCGGTAGGTGCCACTTTGGCGATGAATTGATACACCTTTTGCATAGCGGCGCTGTTGCCCACCATGTCATGCTTCAAATCGGTCCCTGAACGAAGCCGACGGTTTTCGCGCTCCAGCCACTCGATGTTGCGGACGTTTTCCAGAGCTACGGCAAGCATGCCCGAAATGGCGCTCAAAAACTCCAGATGATCCTTTTCGAATGGGACGCCTCCCGGACCCGAGTCCAGATAAATCGCGCCCAGGATCCGGTCCACCACGACCAGGGGCAGGCACAAAACCGAGTGGGAATCCGCACCCGGCCCCCGGGTGAGGACAGCCTCCGACTCCCTCAGCACTTTTTGCAGCAGGCTGCGATTGACGGCTACCGGACGGCGGGAATCCAATTCCCGATGCCATCCTGCCGCAGTGTCAGGGTCTTGTGAGGTCTCTCCTACCAATATGATGGCGCCGCAACGGGCCGGAACCACTTCACCGATCAATTCCAGAAGCCTGTTCTTGAGCGCATTGAGGCGACGGATTTCGCCCATGGCATTGCTGATGCGGAAGAAAGCCGCCAGATCGCGAGCCATCAAAGCCATGGGCGGAGGCGAGGCCAGCAGTTTTTCCTGCTTGAGGTAGACCGAATCCTGCGGCCGCAATTCCAGCATCGACTCTGAAGCTGCATCCTGAGCAACCGTCGGCGGATGGCTGGAGGATGTGGGCATCACTGCACAGTATAATGGGAAAGTCAGCCTTAAAGGAAACTGCCTAACCGCCTTTATCTAACCGATCAGATAGCATCTCTCACCATTTGGTTACACTTCTGGGCAAAGTTGCAGCGCGCTTTCCAGAGGTGCTGAAATATTTTATTGCCTGCTGGCCGGGGGCTTGGGTGCATTTTGAAGCCTTGGGCAGGTCAAATGGCACACGAGATGCTCTAGAGGAAGGCGTCAGGGACAAAGGCAAATGCGCGACGCGAGACTGAGTCGAATCAAGCCCATGAGAAAAATGTTCTTCACTGCCCTTGCCGTTTTTGCCCTCTCGGCCGCTTGGGCGGCTGCCGGGAGCGAAGCGGATGTCCCTTCCACGCCTTTCGAGGCGTTTCGGGTCTGGCTGGGCCCGGACGGTCAGCCTCTCCCATTTCAGGCCGACGAGCAGGCGCTCGATTTTCTCCGCAGCGCCGAGGTGACCGGCAAAAGGCTGGTCGGATCGGGAGTCGGGGGAGCGCAAAAAGTCCGTCTGGAAAAAGATGGCCTGAAGGTCAACGCCTGCTTCCGCACCATTCGCGAGGAGTATGACAAGGCTCTGATGGGAGATGGCACCTACCGGTTCAACTTCCGGGATGATGCCGCCTTCGAAGTGGCCGCCTTCGAACTGAGCCGCATGCTGGGCCTGGACAACGTTCCTCCGGTGGTCGTACGGACGATCGATGGCCAGCGAGGTTCGCTGCAGCTATGGATCGAAAAGGCCATGACCGAGCGCAAACGCCTCAAAAAGGATGCCCAGCCCCCCAGCGGGCTGCATTATCTGCGCCAGATCCAGAACATGCGGATATTCGACAACCTGATCTACAACGTGGACCGCAACAAGGGGAACATGCTGGTCGACAGCTACTGGAAACTGTGGATGATCGACCATACCCGTTCCTTCAGGCGCTACAAACAGCTCTCACAGCCCGAATTCGCTGCGGCTGTGGAGCGCAACCTGTGGGAGAGAATCCAGGCTCTGGACGCAGATGAGGTCCGGCAACGCCTGTCTCCCTATTTGAAAGCCCAGGAGATCCGAGGGCTGCTCAAGCGGCGGGATATCCTGGTTCAACATATACAGAAGCTCATTGACGAAAAAGGTGAGAATCGTGTGCTGTTTTCCATGTAGGTTCCGGTGACTCCATATAAACGGACCATGAGGGCCTGAAAACCTCCCTTAGGCTCTCGGAACCTCCCTACCTTGAACCCCCTAGCTGTCGCTGGGACCTGGAAAACGGCACGGACCGGCCGGGAATCGGTATCGCCCCACCGATTCCCCGCCATTTTTTTGGGAAGTCCAAGGTCCAAAGTCTGCAGATTGCAATAATCTCCCTGAAGCCTTCCGCTCTGTGTACTCTGTGCCTCAGTGGTTTCCCCGTTCTGTACAATGTTGCTGATGGACAGCGGCGACTTTCTCTTCGACGATCCTCAAGGACGGCAGATCGCCACCCTGGTTCTGGCCCATGGTGCCGGGGCGGGTATGGATACGCCCTTCATGAACGCCATGGCGGAAGGACTGGCTGCCGGCGGAATCCGCGTCGTACGGTTCGAGTTCCCTTACATGCTGCGCCGTCGGCGCTTAGGGAAGCGTTTGCCGCCAGACCGCCCCACAGTGCTGATCGAAGCTTGGAAAGAGGTGATCCGCCAGTTGGGAGGCGGCAGAGGCCTTTTCATCGGAGGCAAGTCGATGGGAGGGCGGATCGCCAGCATGGTGGCCGAGGAGGAAGGAGTCCGAGGGCTGGTTTGCCTGGGATACCCGTTTCACCCTCCCGGCAGTCCCCTCAAGCTGCGTACGGCCCACCTGGAAATCCTCAAGACGCCTGCTTTGATCGTGCAGGGCGAGCGCGATGCCTTCGGCCATGCCCAGGAGGTGCCCGGCTATTCGCTTTCCCCGAGAATCCGCATCGCTTGGATGCCCGATGGAGACCACTCCTGGAAGCCCCGCAAGAAGTCGGGCTATACCTCCAAGCAGAACATCGAAGCAGCAGTGAGCGAAGTTGTGAGATTTGTTGCCGGACGAGGGAAGCGAACCGCGTAAACGATCTTCTTGCGTCCTTGCATCTTGGCGCGAAACTCCCTGTCAGGGATCCTCAATCGCCTGATTGATCTCTCGGAAGACGTGCCCCAGCTTGTCGCGCTTGGTGCGCAGGTAGGTGCGGTTGTATTCGGTGGGAGCGATCTCGATGGGGATTTGCTCGCTGACTTCCAGCCCGTAGCCGGTGATGCCCTTGATCTTCTTGGGGTTGTTTGTCAAAAGGCGCAGCTTGCGGACCCCCAGGTCGAAAAGGATTTGGGCGCCGATGCCGTACTCCCTCAGATCGGGGGGCAATCCCAGGCGGGTATTGGCCTCCACCGTGTCCAGCCCCTGCTCCTGCAGGGCATAGGACTTGAGCTTGTTGACCAACCCGATTCCACGCCCTTCCTGGCGGATGTAAAGCAGCACTCCCTGCCCTTCCCGAGCGATCTGGGCCAAAGCGCCGTCCAATTGGGCACCGCAGTCGCAGCGCAGGGAGTGGAAGATGTCGCCGGTCAAGCATTCGGAGTGGACTCTTACCAATACAGGTTCGTCGAACACCCTGCCCGTCCCGACCTCACCGCAGGTCAACGCCAGGTGCAGGTACTCGTCGATCAGTGAACGATAGCAGTGCAGGTGAAAGGCTCCGTGGCGGGTGGGCAGGCTGACGTCCACCGCCTTTTCGATCAGTTTTTCCTGATGGCGACGGAATTCGATGATGTCGGCCACACTGGCCAGCTTGATGCCGTGCTCCTCGCAGAACTTTAAAAGTTGCGGGACACGCGCCATGGTGCCGTCGGGGTTCATGACCTCGCAAATCACCCCGGCCGGACGCAACCCTGCCAGTCGAGCCAGGTCAACCGAACCTTCCGTCTGCCCGGCGCGCACCAAGACCCCTCCTTCACGGGCCCGCAAGGGAAAGACATGGCCCGGCCGGGCCAGTTCGGCAGGCTGGCAGCCGTCCCGGATTGCCGTACGGATGGTCTGTGCCCGATCCTGGGCCGAAATTCCCGAAGTGACTCCCTGGACGGCGTCGATGGATACGGTGAAGGCAGTGCCGTACTTGGAGTTGTTGCGGGCGGCCATCAGCTCCAATCCCAGAGCCCGGCACCTTTGTGCCGACATGGCCAGGCAGATCAGCCCTCTGCCGAAACGAGCCATGAAATTGATGGCTTCTGCCGTAACATGCTCGGCAGCAATGACCAGATCGCCCTCGTTCTCGCGGTTTTCGTCGTCCACCAAAACGATCATGCGCCCGGCGCACAACTCGTCCAGGACTTCGGGGATGGAGGTGAACATGGATCTGAAATCAACCTCGCTGTGAGGGCTGGATGATAGCACCGGCTCGAAGAGCCGTCAAATTGTCATTTGTCAGTGCAGAGAGGAGAATCGAGCATGGCGGCTGATCCCATTCAGAAAAGCAGAATCAAGCGATGCAGCATAGAGCTTTTTGGTTTATCATGAAAGTTCAACTTTTCCTGCAATTTGAAGAATTCGCCAGAGGAGGAAAGCATGAAGCAGAACATCCTGAGAAGAAAAGTCATCAAGGCAATCTTTGCAGCCCTCATCTCGGCCGCTGCATTTGCTGCCGTCGTTGTGATGCTGCCCGGGCTGATTCCAGACCCGGACGAATGGGTTGCATCCCACTCCACACAGCTCCCCCAGTCCTACCAGGAACTGGCTTCGTTTCCAGTTGATTATCGAATGCGGATTCTGGCCGAGCTGCCGCTCGAGGCCCAGGTGCGGATTTGGCGCGAGCATCTGGGCAACGTCCTCGAGACCCGTCCCAATCTCGATGCCGACCAGCGAAGCCTGATCCATGAAGCGATGCAGTGGGCCAGAGTCGAGAACTTTCAGCAAGCGCGGCACTCGACCGAAGAAAACCTCAATGCTTTGAAGGGTTTGGCTTGGCAAATCGACGGACTCTTTGACCGCCAAGCGGCCTGGGACATCTTCTATCAACTCGGGCCGGTCCAGCCCACCTACGAAGCCGCTGCCTCCTGGCCCATCTGGGCGAGCGAAGCCGTAAACGGCTTTCTCTCCTCCTCGGCCCGCGGCATCGTGTGCAACTGCTCGGTGGGCTTCCCGCCGGGGCCGACTTGCCTGACGGCTGTCTGCACTCCAAATCCCACCTGCGTATCCGCAGCATGCGGTCCATTTGGGGTTGGGCCCTGCAACGGTTGCTGCTAGAAGTGGGTTTCGCGCCAAGACGCAAAGAGCGCGAAGGCCATGATGCCGGCTTGGCCCGAATCGTCACTCCCCTCGCAGCACCATCACCGGATCGACTCGGCTGGCCCGCCTGGCAGGCAGATAGAGGGCCAGTACGGCAACAGCCGACAAAAGCAGGGGAACGGCGAGGTATGTGGCCGGATCGGTGGCGGTCACTTGAAAAAGTGCTTCGCCCAATAGGCTGGCGCAGGCTAAAGCACCCGGCAATCCCGCTGCCAGCCCCAACAGGACGGGGATCATTCCCCGAATGACAGTCGAGCCCAACAGGTGCCGCGATGCTGCTCCCAGGGCGATGCGGATCCCCAATTCCCGGGTCCGCTGGCTGACCAAATAGAACATGACCCCGTAGACCCCCACCGCTCCCAGCAGCAGCGCCACCATCCCAAAAACGGACAGCAGGACTGCCAGGAAGCGTGAATCGGCGAAGGTCCGGTTGACGGCGTCTTCGAGCAGCCCTACACCGGAAAGGGAGACTTGACGGTCGACCGACCAGATGGCGTCCTGCACGGCAGACACCATTTCTTCCGCCGGCCCATCGACGCGGACGGCATAGTACATGCGGGGCCAGAACTGCTGGGCAAAAGGCAGGTAGGCCTCGGGGTGGCTCTCGGTTCGAAGGCTGCTCTGGCGGACATCCTCCACCACACCGACGACTGTCACCTGGAAGGGATCGTCCCGGCCCAGCAGCAGGCTTTGCCCGACGGGGTCTTCGCCAGGCCAGCCTTGCCGGGCCAAAGTACGGTTGACCACCGCCACCTGCTGCGCCTGCAGGTTGTCTCGATCCGTAAAGGTGCGCCCTTTGAGCAAGGAGACCTGCAGGGCGGCGAAATATCGGGGGCTCACCACGCGCAAACTGGTGGAAGGGGGATCCTGTCCGGCAGGCAGCGTGTGGCCCGCTCGCCGGTAGCTGGCCCACCAGCCGCCTGAAGTCATGGGCAGGAACTGGATCTGGCCCACTTCGCGTACCTGAGGAATGCGATTAATGGCCCGGCTTGCCTGCCGGTAGTACTCGTAGACGCTCTCTTGGTTGGGATAGCGCGAACGAGGCGGCGCAGGCCGCATGATGACCACGCCTTGGGGATTGAATCCGGGGTCGACCTGCTGCAGAGCCCACAGGCTGCGCAGCATCAGCCCCGCGCCTGCCACCAGCACCACCGACAGAGCCACCTCTGCGGCCACCAGCCCCTGATTGAAGCGTAGCCTTTTAGCCGACGAAGTCAGGGTTCGGGCGGCGCTGTTGATCTGCCAGGTGATGCTTCGGCTGGTGCAGCGCAGGGCGGGAGCGATTCCGAAAAGCAAAGCCGACACCAATGAGACCGTCAAACCGAATCCCAGTACTGCGGCGTCGATCTGAATATTGTGGGATCGCGGGATCTGAGGGGGCAGCAAGGCCACTCCCGCGCCAACTGCCCAGGCTGCCGCAAGGAGTCCGGCAGCGCCTCCCACAATTCCCAACAGTGCGCTTTCCGTGAGCAGTTGGCGGATGAGCCGCCCGCGGGCAGCGCCCAGAGCCAGGCGGACACCCATTTCCTGCCGGCGGCTGTTGCCCAGGGCCAGCAGCAGGTTGGCTACATTGGCGCAAACGATAAGCAGCACGAAGACCACGGCGCCCAGCAGAGCCATCAGCCAGGCTTCATGATCGCCCAGGATCCAATTGCGCAAAGGGACAACCCGCAATGCGGACAGGTCTTCAGCCGTGGCCTGGTAGCCTCGGCTCTCTTTCCAGAATTGCGGCAGCAGGCGCTTGAGCTCCTGTTCGGCCTGTGCGATGGTGAATCCAGCCCTCAGGCGACCATTGGCGGCCATGGCCAAATGGCTTTGGGGTTCGCGGTCGGCGGGAACCCAAAGCAGCCAGTCCTCTTCGATGGGCTGGTGATCGGCCCCCATCACGCCCGCCACCTGATGGGGAGCATCGCCAATCAAGATGGAACGGCCCACGATGGAAGGGTCGCTGCCAAAGCGGCGCACCCAAAGCTCATGGCTCAAGATGGCCACTTTGGCTGCCCCGGGTTGGGCATCAGCAGGCAGGAACCCGCGCCCCAAGGCCGGCGGCGCACCAAGCACCGAAAAGTGATTGTCAAAGACCACTGCCCCCCGTGCGTCCTCGGGTTCTCCCTGCCCGCTTAACGGAAAAAGGCTGCGCCCCCAGGCCGCCATTTCAAAACTCTTGGAGTGCTCCTGAAGGTAGAGTGCGGCAGCTTTGCCGATGGGAAAGGCTTGATCGGGCATCAATCGAATCAGATCATCAGGGCGTTGGTAGGGCAGTTCATCCAGCACCACTGCATTAACCACGCTGAAAATGGCTGTGCCGGCGCCGATCCCCAAGGCCAAGGTCAGGATGACAACCAGAGACAACCCAGGACGGTGGGCCAGTCCCCTGAGGGCGTAGTGTAGATCCTGAAGCAGCGGGTCCATGTTCAGACCTCCTTGTTTCGGGCGCAATCGGTCTTTCCTGGGGGATTTCTGACGACGCTGGTCCAGTCGCCGGACGGCGGCGACAGGCAGGGAAAGCAGCACTTGGCGCCAATACCAGAGGCGGGCTTTCAGGAGTCCTCGGCGTGGCAGGATATGGAGGCTGTACTCTTCGTCCAAGTCGCCGATCAGGACAATTGAGTCGGAGCCGGGCCAAGCCCTTCGAAGAAGGCGCTCGGCCAAGCGGGGAGTGGATGAACGACGCGGGGGGCTCACTGCGGCGCATCCCCTTTCCCGTCCAAGGCCGCCATATCGACGCCGCTCCACATGCGATCGTGCAACCGCCGGGCCTGGCGGAGAACCTGCACTCCTGGAGGCTGCAAGGAAAAGAACTTGCGGGGCCGTCCCCTTCGCTCTTTCCCTGCAGGCAAGAGCTGCGATTCCAGGTAGCCCTTTTGCTGCATCCGGTCCAGGGTGGCGTAGACGGCTCCGATGGCCACTTCGCGTCCGGATCGGCGCTCAATCTCGCGCCGCACCTGCATCCCGTAGGCCTGGCCGCCCAAATGGGCAACCGCCAGCAAAACCAGCTCTTCGAAGGCGCCGAGCAAGATATCTTGTTTCACGGCTCTACATTGTATTATTCTACGATGTAGAAGTCAAGGGGCTTTCATGAGCGCCGCAGTAGGCCATTCCTGAGAAATCCGTGCTAGAATCAGCAACTCTGCAAGAACGCCATGGACTACGCTTGGATGGTCACACCGGAAAAGATATCCGCTGCTGTTCAACGCCTTGCCGCTGTCGGGAAGCCGCGAAAAATCATCCTCTTCGGCTCTGCTGCGCGAGGCAGTGCAGGAATAAACAGCGATGCCGATTTCCTGGTCATCACCAAGAAAGAAGTGCCGCCGCGCCGTGAAAGCGTCAGGCTGCGCAAGGCCTTGGAGGACATCATGATGCCCATCGATATCGTGGTGATTTCAGAGGAGAGGATCCGCGCTCTGGCCCACCAGCCCGGCCTCGTCTACCGCGAAGCTTTGCGGTCTGGGCGCGTGCTGTACGAGGCAGAGGATTAGTCTGAGATGCCGGGCAAACTCCACGATTGGTTGGCTCATGCACGAAGCGACTTGAGCTTGGCCAAACTCGCCCAAGGGAATGAGGATATCATTCCGGAGCAGGTTTGCTTTCACACCCAACAGGCTGCCGAAAAGGCACTGAAGGCAGTCCTGGTGGCTCGAAAAGTGGCTTTTCCTTACGCTCATGATCTGAACGTTTTGTTCAGGGTTGCCCTGGATGCCGGAATTGAAGTGCCGGAAGAGGTGCTTGAGGCTGAGTCGCTGACGCCTTACGCGGTTGAGGCTCGCTACCTTGGCTATTGGGAAGAGATTACTCCTTCTGAGGTCGGAGACGCTTTGGAATTGGCCGCTACAGTGGTTTCTTGGGCTGCCGAGCTGATTGACCAGCCCGACGCTTGATAGCCCACCTTGTGAGAAATCCGGGTCAGAGGAGGGCGCTCCGCACTCATCTCTCCTCGTTTCTGGTCTTTGCGTCCATTGCGTCTTGGCCCGACACCTCCCCCTCGAGGCGTTCCAACCGTGCCCGCAAACCTTTCCATTCCCGATGCATTTCGGGCAGCTTGCGGACGGCGGCCTGGATCTTCAGCTCTTCCTTATGATCCCGCCCCGGCTGGCCCGAGATGACCATGCCGTCGGGGATGTCCTTGGTCACCGCCGTTTTGACCATGACGGTCACGTTGTCGCCGATATTGATGTGGTCGATGACGCCGGCCTGACCCGCCAGAATGCAGTTCTTGCCGATCCTGACACTGCCTGAAATTCCCACGCAACCGACGACGACAGTGTTTTCCCCGATGTGGCAGTTGTGGGCCACGTGAACCTGATTGTCCAACTTGACGCCCCTCTCCAGCACCGTGGCGCCGAAAGTGGCCCGGTCGACGCAGCTGTTGGCGCCGATCTCCACATCATCGTGAATAATCACAATGCCTGTTTGCTCGATCTTGAATTGCTCCGAACCATCGAAGACATATCCGAATCCGTCAGCACCAATCACGCTTCCGGCGTGAATGATCACCCTGCGGCCCAGAGAGACTCCGGGGTAGAGCGTAACATTGGGATGGAGTGTAGAGCCCGTTTCGATGCGGCAGCCTTGGCCCACCGAAACTCCTGGGTGCAACGTGACCTGATCCTCGATTACGGTCCCGTCTCCAACTGTGACAAAGGCATCGATGGAAACTTCCGGTGAAATACGGCAGCTCTCCCCGATCGAAGCCAGTGGAGAAATGCCCCGTGCCTGAAAAGGGCACCGTTCGAAGAGGGCCAGCGCCTTGGCAAATGCCAACTTGGGATTATCGGATCGCAGCAAGGGCTTTTGGGACGACTCGACTCCCGTTTCTACAATGACCGCCGAAGCCCCGGTGGCCGAAAGGTCTTTCAGGAACTTCCGGTGGGTCGCCAGAGTGAGATCTCCCGCTCGGGCTTGCTCGAAAGGGCGAACGCCCCGGATTTCAATGCCCGCCTCCCCGGAAAACTGTACTCCGAGCTGACGGGCCAATTCCTCCAGTGTGACCTTGGCAGCCATCCCGCTGATTGAACACCAGCCCACCACCCAGGTCAAGGCAACCCCGTCCACACGGCGGAGGAGACAATGGGCGGGGGAAGGAGTCAGTAGTCAGGAAGAGGGGGAGGGGGGACAGTTCACAGTTCGCGGTTCGCGGTTCAGAGGGGACGGGGACGGGGCGTTTCTGGGCCAAAGGATCCATTTCCTCCGGCCAAAACCTCTGGCCCCGTTTCGGACTCTCGCTTCTGCTGCCTTCAGTCTGGGAGGCTTTGGCGCTTGGATTCTTGCTGCGAACTGCGAACCGCGAACTGCGAACTGGCTGGGCTATACTGGACGCTATGACGAATCGAAGACTGCTCTTTTCAACCGCTGTTGTGAGCATGGCTGTGCTTTGCCTGGCCTGGGCCGCCGGGGCTCCGTCTGCCTCGATGGACTGGCCTCAGTGGCGGGGGCCTCAGCGAAACGGCATGTCCGCCGACACCGGGCTGCTCGACAGCTGGCCGGAAGGTGGGCCTCCCCTGGCCTGGAGAGTGAGCGGAGTGGGCGCTGGCTACTCCAGCGTTGCGGTCACGGCCGGACGCATCTTCACCATGGGAGACCTGGAGGACGGCCAGTACGTGTTTGCCCTGGACCAGGCGAACGGACGCCAGGCCTGGAAAACTCGAGTCGGCGATACCTGGGAGGATCAATACCTGGGCTCGCGCAGCACTCCCACAGTGGACGGCGACCGCCTTTACGCCATCGGCACCGAAGGCGACTTGGTTTGCCTGCAGACCGCAACGGGCCGGCAAGTGTGGCGCAAGAGCCTGCCTCGCGATTTCGGCGGGCGGATGATGTCGATCTGGAAGTTCGCAGAATCCCCGCTGGTGGACGGCGAGAAGCTGATCGTCACTCCCGGCGCGCGCAATGCCGCCTTAGTGGCGCTGAACAAGCGTACGGGAGAGGAGATCTGGCGTGCCTCCATTCCCGACATGGGGCCGCGCGGCAAGGACGGCGCAGGCTATTCGTCGGCGGTGGTTTCTCTGGGCGCCGGGGTCAAGCAATACGTCCAGCTCATGGGACGCGGCGTGGTGGGCGTCGAAGCCGAGACGGGCCGCTACCTGTGGAGCTACAACCGGGTAGCCAACGAGGTGGCCAACATCGCCACTCCCATCGTGCAGGGAGATTTTGTCTTTGCCTCCACCGGCTACCGCACCGGTGCGGTCCTGCTCAAGCTGAGCCGCCGCGGCGACGGCGTCAAGGCCGAGGAAGTCTACTTCCTGCAGGGCAACAACTTTCAAAATCATCACGGCGGAATCATCCTGAGCGACGGATTCCTGTACACCGGCACAGGCCACAACCGCGGCTTCCCCCTTTGCATCAAAATGCAGGACGGGCAAGCGGCCTGGGGACCGGTTCGCAATGCCGGACGAGGCTCGGCAGCGGTCAGCTATGCCGACGGCCACCTTTACTTCCGCTATCAGAACGGCCTCATGGTGCTGGTGGAGGCCACTGCCGAAGAGTACCGCGAAAAAGGATCCTTCATGATCCCTGACGTGAATCAGTACAGCTGGTCCCACCCCGTCATCTCGGACGGGCGGCTTTACCTGCGCGAGCAGAACAACCTGTTCGCTTACGACGTCAGCCGACAATGAGACGGTTTCGCGCCAAGTCTGCCAAGCCGCAAAGCAGAGCGCAAAATGAGGCGGCACTCACCGGGTCAACGGGCCGAGAAGCATAAACCCAGATTGTCGACGGCGGCCACGACCATCACTCTGAGTCCATCAAGTCGGCAAGGGCGACGTTGCTGTTGAAGTCAACTCCAGGGACTGCACCTCCTCCAGCCTTGGAAATCGATATCTGCAATCTTCTTTGCCCTGTTTCAGACGGCTTTGCAAGCAGGGGCAACAGTCCGTCTTCGACCAGCGAGGCAAAGGTATGGCCTTCTGCCGCAGCCTTGCGTCTGACTCGCCTCAGCAGTTCGTCATTCAAGCGGAACGTGGTTCTCATTATGTCCATTGATTGAGGGAATACTGACGTTGCCGCTTCTTGCGCCGGAGGCGCAGCAAGACAGTAGCCGGTGGTTGAGCGCAGCGACACCACCGGTTGCGGTTCAATAGCGGGTCGCACCCCGGCAGGGGTGCAGGA
>JANQFM010000382.1 GCA_028277865.1 Acidobacteriota bacterium | reverse complement strand
CTCCCGCCGGCAGCCCCAGTGAGCGGGCGCCATGGACGGTGGCGCAGTCAAAGAGGTGTCGGGCCACTTCTCCCTTGTCGTCCCGGAAGATGCCGCGCCGGCGCAGCAGCACCCTCTGGACATACTCCAGCCAGCGCATCTCTTCGACCATCGACAATCGCGAGTTGGAATCGGTGCCGATCGAGATGGGGCCTTCGTCCTCCAAGATCCCGGGCGTATCCGGATTGCCGTCTCCCAGGTTGGCCTCGGTCAGCGGGCAGATGCAGACGTTGCCTCCGTCACACAGGAAGCGGTACATGTCGATGGGATGGGTCTGGGTGGCGTGGACGGCCGTGAAGTCGGGGCCGATCTTCAGGTGCTCGTTGATCAGCATGATGGGTGAGGCGCGGTATGCCTCGAAACACTCCTCGATCTCCTTGTGCTGCTCCTCGACGTGCATGTGAAAGACCATTCCTTGCCGGCGGGCTTCCGAGTGGAGTTCGACGATGTCCTCAATAGGTGCGGCGCGGATGCTGTGAGCCGCAGCGCCCATCATTTGATTGGACGACAGGCAATTCCACAATCGGTCCGCCTGCTTCCAGAATGCCCTGGGCGATTCGCAGGCAAAGCGCTTCTGAGCGCCTTCCAAAGGCCGTCCGATGCCGCCCGTCCGGTAGTAGGCCTGCAGCAGGACGAGGCGAATGCCTTCATCCCGGGCAGCCTGGAGTACGGCTTTGTCCAGTTCGAATCCTGCACCCGAAGCATCGTGATGCAGATAGTGGAATTCCCCGACCGCAGTGATTCCGGCACAGAGCATCTCCGAGAAGGCCTGACGGCTGAGGCGATAGATGCCTTCGGCGTCCAGGGAGTCAACCAGGCGGTACATTTCTTCCCGCCAACTCCAAAAAGAGCCGCGTTCGCCGGGGAATGTCTCTCCCCGCCCCCGCAAGCCCCTTTGAAAGGCATGGCTGTGGGCACTGATCATTCCGGGCAGCAGCGCCAGGCTCTGCAGTCGGCAGTCTACGGGCCGTGATTTGCGGCCCACCGACTCGATCAAGCCGTCTTCGGAGACTGTGACCCGAATCCCGGGTTCGAATTCTTGTCCTGTCCAGGTCCAATCCGCCTCGATCACTTGCGCATTCATGGCGTCGATCTCCTGGTTTTCGCGCAGAGGCGCAAAGGCGCAGAGGAGGAAGAAGAGGCAGATGAGGTAGAGGGGGAAGTAGAAAGATCACGTTTCATATTCGTTTTGGCATTCTTTCTCCTTATTCTCTTCCCTCTCATCTGCCTCACTCTGCGTCTGTGCGCCACTGCGTGAAACCAATGAGGCAATAGTAAACCTACAGCGTCCAGCGACGCAAAGCCTGGACTCCTTTCCTCCACTCGGAATTGATCCCCACGCAGCGCAGCGGAACTTGTCGGCTCAGATAGCGGCGCAGCACCGAATTGACCCGGTGAAAGTCGAACAGGGGCGCCACCAGATAGAGCAGGGGCGGATCGAGCGTCAGGGTCAGGCCGGGGAAGTACCCGGCGTCTTGGAAGTCGCGGCGGCGCAGATGGTGCTGAACGCGGTCCCAGTAATCGACCCCCTGCAAGAGCAGACCGAGATCTTGGGCCGCCTTGATTTCGATGACCGCCAGGCGGCCTTGGCGGGTCACTGTCAGGGCATCGATCACCTGGCGCTGCCCGCCCAGGTCGGTGGGCACCTGAGAATAGATCTCCTCGCCGAATTGGGGATCGATGAGCCGGTGGTCCTTTAGGATGAGGCTTTCCAGCCAGCGCTCCGGGCCCCAGCGATACTCGGGGCTCTCGGGACAGGCCGCCGAAGGATCCCTCAGGCGGCGCAGTTGGCAGATGAAATGCTTCAAGCGGGTCCGATTCCAGGGCTGCAGCTTCACTCCGGCGCCTCGTCCAAACCAAACGCCGTCTTTTTGCTGCCAGGCCAGAGGGTATCCCCGCCAGGAAAGCTCCCAGCGCTTTTTGCGGTAAAGGAGTTCCAGTTCCGGGTGTTCCCGATGCAATTCCTCAAGGGGCGTTGGAACGGGTCCGGCGTAGGGGTAGATCACATAGGGCGACCGAACCTCCGAAGAAAGCAAGGACAAGGGATAGATTTTGCGGAATGCATCGGGGCTGTCAATGGAACTTTCGCGGTAACTGAAGCAGGAGATGGGCAACGTGATGTGCCCAAAAAGCTCCACCACTCGCCGGCTCCAGGTGCAAGGCAGATAAAAGCTCAGCTCAAGCGGCCTTCTCCCCGAAGTGCAAAGCCTGTCCCACCACAGCAACGCCGACGTCAGCAGCCGTTCCGGCATCTCGGCGCCGGGTTCGGGGTAAGCGGCCATTACTGCCCGCCATCGGGGCCGGCGGCCCAGGCCGCGGAGCAGCACCCGCAGAAAAGCGGCCGTCTGGTGCCGGTTGCGGTCGGTGGCAGTCAGTACGCGTTCGATCTGCCAGGGATGCTGGTGGCGCTTGAGGGCTTTCAGGAAAGCGGGCTGGAAACTGCTTCTCTGATGGCTCAGTTTGCCCGGAGCTTCCAACGTGACCCACTTTCCGCTGCCGGTCTTCAAGCGGATCCCGCCCTCCTTCAGGTGCCAGCGCCGCACAGGCAGCCAGCGCCTTCCGCTCCGCACAAAGGGCGGATCGGCCTGCAATTGCGACCCCATAGACGGGTAGCGCTCCAGGTATTGCCTCAAGAAATCGACAGTTTCAAAATCCATCTGCTATATTCCCCCTCTCAATAACTAACGTTTCAGCAGAGGGGATCTACGAAAAAAAGTGAGGCGGAAGGCAGTGGGCAGTTGTCAGTCAAGGGAGTAATCCGGCCTGAAGCCTTCGACCGCCTGCTTTGGAGTGTTCTTATGGGATTTTCGACGGATGCCATCCATGCCGGACAGAAGCCGGACCCCAGCACGGGGGCCATCATCACGCCCATCTACCAGACGTCGACCTATGTTCAGGATGGGGTCGGCGAGCACAAGGGATACGAGTACGCCCGCACCCAGAATCCGACCCGCCAGGCATTGGAAGCCAACTTGGCCCGGTTGGAGAGAGGGCGCCACGGCATTGCCTTCGCATCGGGGATGGCGGCCATCAACGCCCTGATGAGCCGTTTCGAAAGCGGCGATCACGTGATCGTCTCAAGCAACGTCTACGGAGGGACCTATCGTCTCTTCGAGCAGTTGCTGCGCAAGTTCGGCCTTGACTTCTCCTGGATCGACACCTCTGACCTGGACCTGCTGCAGAGCACCTTGCGCGACCGAACGCGCATGGTGTTCGTGGAGACGCCCACAAATCCCACCATGGTGATTACCGACCTCAAGGCGGTGAGCCGGATTTGCCGCCAACGGGGCATTCTGAGCTGCGTGGACAACACTTTCATGTCTCCTTATTTGCAGCGGCCCATCGAACTCGGAATCGACATCGTCGTTCACAGCACCACTAAGTTCCTCAACGGCCACAGCGACAGTGTGGGCGGCATCGTGGTCTGCAGCGACGACCGCATCAATGACGACCTGCATTTCATCCAAAACGCCGCCGGCGCCATCCTGAGCCCTTTCGACAGTTGGCTGGTGCTGCGAGGCACCAAGACCCTGGCCGTGCGCATGAAAGCCCACGAGGAAAGCGGTCGGCGCTTGGCCCAGTTCCTTGCCCAGCACCCCAAAGTCGAAAAGGCCCACTACCCGGGACTGAAATGCCATCCCCAGCATCAGCTGGCGCTCCGGCAGCAACGGGGCTTCGGCGCCATGATCAGCTTCGAGACAGGCAGCCTCGACAATGCCCGCAGGGTGCTTGGCTCGCTTCAGCTTTGCAGCTTGGCCGAAAGCCTGGGAGGAGTCGAGACCTTGGCCTGCCACCCTGCCAGCATGACGCATGCTTCGGTTCCCGAAGAGGATCGGCTCAAGCTGGGAATCACCGACGGGCTGGTTCGCATCTCGGTGGGGCTGGAAGACGTCGAGGATCTGCAAGCAGACCTGGACCAGGCGTTGGGGAAGCTGTAGTTGTCAGTTGTCAATCGACGTCCGCTACGACAGCCTCCCATTCCGTGCGGTCGGTTTGATTTCGTGTTCAGCCGCGGGCTCTCGCTCCCTCTTTCACCCCATCTGCGGACGCCGTTTGTGGAATTCCGTCTTGTCCTGAAAAGCCTGGGCCAGCCTAATGATTTCGGGCTCTCCGAAGAGCTTGCCTGTCAGGCTCAGGCTGGTCGGGGTTCCACTTGAGGTGAATCCGTTGGGAAAGGCGATCTCGGGATGGCCGGTCAGGTTGGTGGCGCCCAGATCGCTTCCGATAAAGAGGTCGATTTCGTCGAATGCCTGGTTGAACTCCTCCATCAATCGGGTGCGCAGGCGGTTTGCCTGGATGTACTCCACCGCTGGGACGAATCGGTGCAGGCGGAAAGCCTCCGGCCAACGGCTCGACTCCGGTTCGGAGTGCATCTGCTCATCGCGCTGGCTGCGAGTCAGGTCGTCAAAGGCAGCGGCCGCCTCGGTGGTCAGGATGAAGCTCAGGGCACGGCTGGGCACATCGGGCAGTTCGATGGGCTTGAGCTGCACGCCCAGGGAACGGATCATCTGAAGCGATTGCTTGGCCTTTTGCTGATTCTCGCGCATGGCCTGCACGCGCCGGGAGTTTTGCGGATCGTCGGGGATCTCCCGCTCCAATTGGGAGGCCAGGTAGCCGACCTTCAGGCTCTTCAGATCTGCCTTGGCGTCCCAGTTGAACGGTACGTCCAGCAGGCTGGTGTCTTTGCCGTCCGGGCCTTGGATGGCATCCAGTACCAGGGCGCAGTCCTCGGCGGAGCGGCACATGGGGCCGATCTTGTCCATGCTCCAGCTCAAGGCCATTGCGCCGTGGCGGCTGACCCGCCCGAAAGTGGGGCGCAGCCCGGTCACGCCGCAGCGCCGCGAAGGAGAGATGATCGATCCGCGCGTCTCCGTGCCGATGGAAAAGCCCACCAAGCCGGCGGCAGTGGCCGATCCCGGGCCTGCCGAAGAGCCGCTGGATCCCTGCTCCGTGTTCCAGGGATTGCGGGTTCTCCCGCCGAACCATCGATCTCCCTGAGCCAGGGCGCCCATGGAAAGCTTGGCCACCAGCACCGCTCCCGCCCGACTGAGCCGGGTGAAGACAGTCGCATCCCGGTCGATGACCTGCTCTTTGTAGGGAGAGGCGCCCCAGGTGGTTCTGGTGCCCCGGACCGCCAACAGATCCTTGGCGCCCCAGGGAATTCCGTGCAATGGCCCCTTGTAGTTGCCCGCAGCAATCTCTTCATCGGCCTGGCGGGCCTGACGCAGTGCCAGATCTTCCGTCAGGCTGACCACGCAGTGCAGCATGGGGTCATATTCCTTGAGCCGGGCCAGGTAAAGCTTGGTCAGGTCAGTCGAGCTTATGGTGCGGCTTTGGATGAGCCGCGCCAGGTCGCGCACCGAAAGAAAAGCCAGTTCCTCGTCCGACTGGGGAGAAGGCATGGCGGCTTCGCTCATGCGCATGGGCTTGTTTTCGGCAGGCAACTGAAAGCCGCTCGGCAACGGATGAAAGACCAGGGCCGGCGCAGTGCCGTTGTCGATCCGGGCTTCGCGGATGCGTTCGTAGGAACGCAGGAAACTCCTGGGGCTGTTGAGCCTTCGGGCAATTCCCTGCCTTTCTTCTTCAGTCATGGCAAGGCCGGCGATACGGGCCGCCGATTCGATCATTTCGGGTGTGATCTCCTCGGCTTGCTGGGCTACGGCCGTCAAAGCTCCGGGCATCAAGGTCGATCCCAGTCCGATGGCCGAAAAATAAGCCACGAAACGGCGTCTGTTCAGGTCCAGTCGGTCGGGGCTGGAGGCTGGGGGCTGGGGTAGGGCAGATTCCATAGCGCAATTCCCTTTCTGTTCGGATATTCGCCGTCCAGATTAATCGGCACGCGGCAGAAAGTCTATGCGGGAGGTTGTCAGTTGTCAGTTGTCAGTTGTCAGCAAAAAGCCTTGCGATGGGATTTTGATTCTCCTCTGTGCACTCTGTGCCTCGGTGGCAAACTTGATTCAAGGTTGAAGAAGATGGCAATCCTAAGCGGCCTAGTCCAATGTCTGCAGAATCCATCACCTCTGAAACTCCTGCACGGCCCGAGCGTGTTCGCGGTAGCTTCGGGAAAAGACGTGGCTTCCGTCGTTGCGGGAGACGAAGTAGAGGTAATCGGTGTCGGCTGGGTAGAGGGCGGCATCGATGGACTGCAGGCCGGCATTGCAGATGGGGCCGGGAGGCAGTCCGGGGTAAAGGTAGGTGTTGTAAGGGGAATCCATCTGCAGGTCGCTGCGGTGGATGATGCCGTCAAATGGCTTGACGCGCTTGACGGCGTAGATCACGGTGGGGTCGCAAGCCAGTTTGATGTTGCGCCGCAGGCGGTTGTGAAAGACCGAGGAGACCAGGGGGCGCTCGCTGGCCAGGGCGGTCTCCTTTTCGATCAGGGAGGCCAGGGTCAGCACCTGGCGCAGGCTCATGCCGAGTTCCTGGGCGCGCCTCCGGCGGTCTTTGGTCCAGCTGGATCGGAACCGTTCCAGCATCAGGCTGATGACATGAAGCTCGTTCATGCCGCTGGTCAGGTGGTAGGTGTCGGGGAAGAGATAGCCCTCCAGGTCTTGAGCCAGGGGGTCCAAACCGACGATCGGCGAGGGGTCGCGGGCAAGTTCAGCCAAGCGGTCGGGCGATCCCCAGCCATGGCTTGTGAGGTGCTGCAGGATCTCGTCCAGGTCCAGCCCCTCACGGATCACCAGCTTGTGGTAGTGGATGTCTCCCCGGCGCAATTTCTCGGTGGCCTCGACCAGGCTCATGGGACGGTCGAAGAGATACTCGCCTGCCTGCAGGCGGGTCGACAGCGAGAATGCGGCGCTGTACCAACGGAAGAGTCGGGCCGACCGAACCACTCCCTGGGCTTCCAGCTCATGGGCGATCTGCCCCAGCGAAGCGCCTGGGGGGATTTCGATCAGGATCTCCTCTTGAAAGGGATGCGGGTGGGGGCGGTTCAGGGCGTCCACCAGCCAGAGCAGTCCGGCGGCAGCGGCCAGGGCTGTGGCCGTGGCCATCCAGACCAAGGCGAACCAGCGCGGACGGTAAGCGAAAAAGCGCCTCCGTGCCTCAAAAGCGGCTGATTGGGCCGCATCCATACCGGTTTGCCGACCGGCGTGGGGCACTGCTTGCTTCATGGGCCTTCCCTCTCCTGGCCGCTGGGGGAGGGGGTGTGATCCGGCGCGGAAGCCCTCTCGTCGATATACCATTTCAGGATCAGGGCGGCGGCGAACTCGTCGCGGCGGCGGCGCCTTTCAGCGACGCTCCAACCCATCTCGGCCATCAATGCCTCCGCTTCCTTGCTGGAAAGGCGCTCGTCGGCCCAAACAACCGGAAGTCCGCTCTGCAGCTGGATTTGGTGCGCAAGGGGCTTGATCACTCGCAGGATTTTTGCCGGGCGCCCGTCCAGATGACAGGGGTAACCGACCACCAGCCGCACCACCTCGTGCCGGCGCATGAGTTCGACAAGGAATGCCGCGTCCTCTTGGAGGCTGCTGCGGCGGCGAGTGGTCAGTGGCCGAGTGGTGATCCTCAAAGGGTCTGTCAGGGCTACTCCAATGGAGCGCGACCCCACATCGAGGGCCATCCAGCGACCGGCAACTTCCCTGCAATCCCGCGTGGTTGCAGCCTTCTTTTCTTGTTGCATCATCCTGCTTCCGATATAATTCTACCCGGACCAGGAAGATTTGCCAGAGGCCGCTATGATTGCACGCATCAAATTGATCGTCGTTTTGCTTTCCGCCCTGATCGTCGCCTACAGTTTTTTGGGCGGCGTTGTTCAGACATCCGCCGTGGGCAGTGACGCCTACCGTGAACTGACCATCTTTGTGGACATCCTGCACAAAGTGCGTCAGGAATACGTGGAGGAGCCCGATCTGAACACGGCAATGAAAGGGGCTTTGCAGGGCATGCTCGAGTCGCTGGACGCCTATTCCAGCTACGTCGACAGCAAGACCTACCGCGACTTGAGCCAGACTGACGGCGACGCCTTTCCCGGCCTGGTCCTTTCCAAGCGCTTTGGGTACATCTATGTGGTCTCGGCTCTTCCCGGCAGCCCGGCCGCCGAGCAAGGCTTGCGGACCGGCGACCTGATCGAGTCGGTCGGGGGAGTGGCGACCGCCTCAATGAGCCTTTGGGAAGCCCAGCACCGCCTGCAGGGCCAGGAAGGAACCTCAGTTGAAGTCCGCGTTGTGCGCGCCCGGCGGACCCAGCCGGCCCGGCTGGTCTTGAAGCGGGCCGACATGGAACTGCCGGACGCCACCACCCGGATGCTGGAAGACGGCATCTGGCTGCTGGACATCCCCCATTTCGGGGAAGGGATGGCGGGTTCGATCCGAAGCCGCCTGGAATTGCTCAAGTCGTCCGGGCTGCGCGGCCTTATTGTCGATGTGCGGGGAACGGCGCAGGGAAGTTTCTCGGAGGCCGTCCTGGCAGCGGGCTTCTTCCTGCCCCAAGGCAGCCAAGTCATGACCATGCGCGACCGCAGCGGAGGTTCCGAGGAATTCCGCTCCCAGAAGTCTCCCCTGATCTCGGGGCTGCCCATTCAGCTGCTGGTCGACCGGGGAACCAGCGGCGCCGCCGAAGTCTTCGTGGCGGCCTTGCAAGACCATCAGGCAGCCGGGACGCTGGGAGAGCGAACAAATGGTCAGGGCAGTATGCAAGAATCCTTTCGCTTGCAGGATGGTTCAGTGCTGATCCTTTCGACCAAGCTGGCCTTTCGACCTTCGGGGGATCCGATCCAGGGAGAGAGGGCAAGCAGTTCCGGGATCGTACCGGAATTGAGGTGGCCGGGCCAAGATTTTGAAACCAGCTTCTACTATGACAACATACCCGAGGGTTCGGGCCGGGAACTGGACGACGACTTCTACAGGCGTCTGGCTGAAGCGGTCGAAGCAGAGCAATTGCGCAAGGCCGTCGAGAGAATCCGAGCGGCTTTCTTGAACAGGAAAGCCGCTTAGCGTATGATGTGGCCTTTTTCCGGCAGGGGCCGGCTTATTGGGCCTCAAGCGAAGTTGAGGAGCCATCAAAA
>JANQFM010000307.1 GCA_028277865.1 Acidobacteriota bacterium | reverse complement strand
GGAACATGACCGGGACAATCGGCCCATCTCAATCGATTGGCAGTTCACTGCCGCAGATGCGAGAATCAAACTGAAGAGACTCTATCCGAAACTCTAAATGTTACACGGTACTAGAGATGTTCGTGTCTGCCAAAGTCCTGTGTTACGATTCCGGGGACCATGATTCGGCATCCCCAGACGCGTCGCCAGTTCTTGTGGACCACCGCGGCAAGCGTGACTTCCTTGGCCAGCCTGCGGGGGCATTACAGGCAGCCTGAACCGACCGGACCCGCCATCCGTTGCGCCGTGGTGGGCGTGGGGATGAGGGGCCGCGAAATACTGCGCATGCTGGCCCGCATTGAACAGGCTTCAGTGACGGGCTACTGCGACCCTTACCCTCCCTACCTGAGACGGGGTGCGCGCCTGGCGCCTGACGCCCGCAGCTTCGAGGACGCCGACCAAATGCTGGCCGAGGCTTCTGAGATTCAGGCCGTCTTCGTCTGCACTCCCACCCACCTGCATCGGCAAGTCGTTGAATCGGCGCTCAAGGCCGGCAAGCACGTTTATTGCGAGGCGCCCCTGGCATCGACTGTCGAAGATTGCCGGGCTATCGCCAAGGCAGCTTCGGCAAGCGAGCGGACCTTTGCTATGGGATTGCAGAACCGTGCCAATCCACTCTTCAAACACGCCTCAAAATTCATCCGCGCACGCTATCTGGGAAGGTTGATGACCGAAGAGGGGCATTGGTACGAAAACAACAGCTGGCGGCGGGCCGTCAGCGACCCGGCTTTCCAAAAGGCCTTTGACTGGAAGCTGGATCCCGAGGTCTCTTTGGGCTTGCTGGGCGAGGCGGGCGTTCACACTTTCGACAATTCGCTGCGTTTTCAGGGCAGTTATCCGGTAGCTGTCAGTGCTTTCGGATCCTTGATGAAGTGGGATGACGGCAGAGTGCTTCCCGACACGGTCTTTTGCATCTTCGAATACCCTAATGGGCTGCTGAGCCGCTTCGAAGCCACCCTGACCAATTCATTCCGCGAGAAGTACTATCTGCTCAACGGAGGCGACGGCAGCATCCTGCTCAAGGATGCCCACAGCTGGTGGTTCAAGGAGGTCAACGCCCCGTCGGTGGGCTGGGAGGTTTATGCCAGCCGCGAGAAGATCGGCAACGAAGAGGGGATTGTATTGCGGGCCAATGCAACCAAGATACTGCAGCAAGGCAAGCTGCCTGCTAAGGAGGGCGGGGAAAGCGGCCAACTGGAAGACGATCCGCTCTATGTCGCCCTTCAAGAGTTTCTGGCCGCGGCTGCCAAAGGCGAAGCGACCGGCTGGGGCGCAAAGGAGGGCTACGAGTCAGCCGTCATGGCGATCCAAGCCCACCAAGCCTTGGCCGCAGGCAAACGCTTGGAAATCGATTCCTCAGTCTTTAGGCTGTAGGCTGGGGATTTAGGGGTTCCGGGTTCCAGATTTCGGGTTCCGGATCTGGATTCTGCAGCCCGGAACCTGGAACTCGGAATCCCTGATCCTTGACCTTGGACTTTGGACCTTTTATTGGAGGATGAATCATGTCTGAAAAAGCGCCATCTTCAAAACCCAACCGGAGACAGTTTCTGGCAACCTCGGGCGCGGTGATCGCCGGGGCTGCCTCAGCCTCCCGCTGGACGGCCGCCTCGTCCAGGCGCGTACCCGGCGCCAACGACCGCGTCCGCATCGGCGTGATCGGCTGCGGCGGAATGGGCACCGGGCACGTTCACCATTTGGTGGGTGACGACCGGGAACTGGCCAACCTGACCAATTCCGATGTTACGGCCGTGGCTGAAATCTACAAGCCCCGCCTGGAACGGGCAGTCGGCATGTGCGACGGCAAGGGCTTTCATGACTACAGAGAGCTGATTGCCTCGGATCTGGTGGACGCCGTCATCATTGCGGCCCCTGAGCACTGGCATTACCGAATGGCGCTGGACGCCACCCAGGCCGGACTGGACGTTTACCTGCAAAAGGCCATGACCCGCACCTTTGAAGAGGCTCGCTCCCTTTATCATGAGGTCCGGCGCGCTGAGCGGGTCTTCCAGGTCGGATCGCAGTACATGCAGGCGCCCTCTTGGAAAAGAGCCAAGCAGCTTTACGAAAAGGGGCAACTGGGGAAGGTCACCTTCTGCCAGACCAGCTACTGCCGCAATAGCCGCGAAGGGGAGTGGAACTACGAGATCGACGAGGGAGTCGAACCGGGCAAGAACCTGGATTGGAAGGCCTACCTGGGTCCGCTGCCCCATATGGACTACGATCCCGAATACTATTTTCGGTGGCGCAAGTACCGGGCATTTTCGGCCGGTGTCATCACCGATCTGATGCCCCACAAGATCCACTGCCTGCACTACGTTTTGGGAGCCCGATACCCCACCCGTGTTACCGCAGTCGGCGGAACCTACGTCCATCCGGACCGTGAAGTGGCCGACATGAACCTGATCTGCATCGAATACGGCGACTATACGATGCTCTTCGCCGGATCCACCTGCAACGAGGTGGGCCTGGAAGACTTGATCCGGGGACACCAGGGCAACCTTTACATCGGCAGCAACTCGGTTCGCCTGACCCCCGAGCGGACGTACGCGGACGACTTCGACCCCATCGAGGAGAAGCTGGAGCCGGCTCAAATGGGCAATCATCAGATGCACCTCAAGGAATGGATCGAGGCCATCCGCTCGCGCAAGCAGCCCACCTGGAGCATCGAACCCGCTTTTCAGGTCATGACCGCCATCGCCATGGCCGAACAGGCCTACTTCGGAAAGAGGGCGGTGGAATTCGACGAGGAAAAACTCGAAATCCTTTAACCGCAGAGATCGCAGAGAAAAGACGGAGAGAGACGCGGAGAAGAACTCGTTGCAGCCGTCCGATGTCTTCCGATCGGCCTGCTGGGCCATGAAATGCCGATTTGAACTGGTGCTGTTTGGACCTGGCAAGCGTTTGCAGGCCATCGCCCATGAAGCCCTGGTTGGAGTCAGAGCCCTGGACCATCAACTCAGCTTCTTTTCGCCTCACAGCGAAATCGCCGCCATCAATCGATCGGCTGCACTGCGTCCCGTTTCGGTGGAACCCCGGCTCTTCGAATTGCTTCGCCGCTGCCGGGAAATCTGGGAGCTGACCGAAGGCGCCTTCGATCCTACAGTCGGACCTTTGCTGGAAATCTGGGGATGGACCCGGCGGAAAGGGCGATTGCCTGAGAATGAGGAAATCCGTCAGGCGCTCTCCAAAGTCGGAATGCATCGAGTGGACCTCAACGCCGCAAAGTGCACGGTGCGTTTCGAGCGCGAAGGAATGTCACTCAACTTGGGATCGGTCGGCAAGGGCTACGCCTTGGATCGCGCAGCCGAAATCTTGCACGAGCATGGGATTGACCAAGCCCTCATTCACGGCGGAACCAGTTCTGTGCGTGCCCTCGGAAGGCCTCCAGGGGAAACAGCCTGGAAAGTCGCTCTGGAGGATCCCCGCAGGCAGGGCCGCTCGCTGGCAAGTTTTCCGCTGCACGACAAATGCCTGGGCGTGTCGGGTGGCCATCTGCAATCTTTGCAAGCGGGCAAGCGGCGTTACGGGCACGTCCTCGACCCGGCCAGCGGACGCCCAGCCGAATCCGCCCTGCTGGCGGCTGTCGTCACCGGCTCCGCCGCCGATGCGGACGCTTTCAGCACAGCATTGCTCTGCCGACCGAGCCGTCAGCCTGATTGGAGACGAGAAGTCGAGGAACTGAGAATCGTCGTCTGAGGGAAATTCGCGCCAAGAC
>JANQFM010000264.1 GCA_028277865.1 Acidobacteriota bacterium | reverse complement strand
ACTGGGCGGGACGCCTGCCTGCTGAAGCCGTTCGCTTGCAGGACCAGGCCGAACTCTGGCTCTCCCAGCCTCAGGAGAGCGGAAGGCTGCCGATCGATTTCGAAATGGGCGCTAACCGGGAAGGTTTGGTCGACACGGTTCGTCTTTCGCTCACTGAAGAGGAGACCCGCCGTCTGCTGCAGGATCCGCCCAAAGCTTATCGGACGTGGGTTGAGGAACTGCTGCTGGCGGCTTTGGCGCACTCGATCTCCTCTTGGACAGCCTCGCAACAGGTTTTGCTTGATCTGGAGGGCCATGGTCGCCAGGAACTGTCTGAAGAGCTGGACCTGTCGCGCACGGTGGGCTGGTTCACCAGTATTTATCCGCTGCTGCTTGAGGTCGGTCGGCAGCAGGGCGCCCGTCAGGTCATCCAGTCGGTCAAAGAGCAGCTGCGCACTGTTCCCGACCGAGGCATCGGCTACGGCCTGCTGCGTTACCTGTCCAACGACCAGGCTCTGCGGCACCGCCTCAGAGACCGGACCCAGGCCGAGGTGAGCTTCAACTACCTGGGCCGCATCGACATCGCGCTGCCCCAGGAGTCGATTTTCAAGCTTTCCGATCAGCCGACGGGCGCTTCTAGAGACCCTCGCGCCCAACGCCGCCACCTGCTGGACGTCACGGGCAGCATTTCCGACGGCTGCCTGCATATGGAGTGGACCTTCAGCCAAGGGGTCTTCCGCCGATCCAGCATCGAAGCCCAGGCGGCGCTTTGCATGCGTGAGCTGCGTCGGCTGGTGTCGCATTGCCGCTCGCCACAAGCGGGTGCATACACGCCTTCGGACTTCCCTCTGGCCCGTCTCGGACAGGCTCACCTGGACCGCCTCTACAGCCTCCGTCCCCGTCTGGAAGACCTTTACCCCTTGGCACATCTTCAGCAAGGGCTGCTCTTTCACAGCCTCTACCAGCCCCAAAGCGGAGAGTATGTGGTGGCCTTTGCCTTCCAACTGCGAGGTCGCCTGGACCGGAAGGCCCTGCGCTCTGCTTGGAAGCAGGTTCTGGCCCGCCACCCGATCTTGCGGACGGCCTTTTTGTGGCAGGATCTGCCGGAGGCTTTGCAGGCCGTTCACCAAGTGGCGGAGCTTCCCTGGCTGGAAGAGGACTTCTGTCATCTGCCTCCCCAAGAGCAGCATCGTCGGCTGGAAGAGCAACTGCGGCAGGACCGCCGTCAAGGCTTCGATCTCTCCAAGGCGCCATTGATGCGCTTGAGGCTCAGCCGTCTGGGAGATCGCCATTACCGCTTCGCCTGGGTCTTTCACCACCTGTTGCTGGACGGTTGGTCAGCCGCCTTGCTGCTCAAAGAGGTTTTCGCCCTCTACCGAGCCGCCCTTCGGGGGAGGGCTGCGCCGCCGCAGCCTCAGCTCTCTTACCGCGCCTTCATCGAATGGCTGCAAGCCCGCGATCTTTCCCAAGCCGAATCCTTCTGGCGCAGCCGCTTGGCAGGGCTGACTTCGGCCACCCCCTTGGGGATAGAGCGAACCACCACCCTGCAGCCCCCGCAGGAACCCGAGCATGAGCGGCGCTGCCGAACGATTTCCGATCAGTCCGCCTCGGCCCTTCAGGAGCTGGCCCGACGCCGGCAGCTCACAGTGAACACCTTGTTGCAGGGTGCTTGGGCTCTGCTGCTGAGCCGCTATTCCGGTCGCCGCGATGTGGTCTACGGTGTGACCGTGGCGGGTCGCCCAGCCGATCTGCCCGGTGTCGAATCGACTGCCGGACTCTTCATCAACACCCTTCCGATGCGGGTCCGGGTCGCCCCGCAGGAGGCGGTGCTGCCCTGGCTGCAGCGCTTGCAGCAAAGCCAGACCCAGCTCCGTCCTTTCGAATTCAGCCCCCTTTCCAAGCTGCAAAAGTGGAGCGATGTGCCTGCAGGGCAGCCTCTGTTCGAAAGCATCTTCATTTTCGAAAACTATCCGGTCGACGAATCGCTGCTGGCAGCCGACGACGACCTGGAATTCTCGGATGTGCGCTTCGTCGAGAAAACCCATTATTCCTTCAGCTTGGTGGTGGTTCCGGGCCGCGGATTGGAACTGCAGGCCACCTTCGACAGCCGCCGCTTCGAGGAAGCCGCCATCGAGCGACTGCTGAGGCACCTGCAGACCCTGGCCGAGGGCATGGCTGCTCAGCCCGAGGGCTTCTTGCAGCATCTGAGCCTGTTAAGCCCCCCTGAACGGCACCAGGTGCTGCACGAGTGG
Organism: Acidobacteriota bacterium; assembly: GCA_028277865.1. Classification (GTDB taxonomy): domain Bacteria; phylum Acidobacteriota; class UBA6911; order RPQK01; family DATIPO01; genus JANQFM01. The sequence goes on along the minus strand of JANQFM010000264.1, from coordinate 834 downwards.
AACAGCGCTGCTCGGCAGCCTGCTGTTCCAGCGGGATTGGCCGGCCTTTTCCTGGCTCAGGCACGTCGAAGCCCCGACCGGGTGGCGCTGCGATGGGGGCGGGAACGGCTCAGCTACGGGGAGCTGGAGAGACGTTCACTCGGTCTGGCTGTCCGCCTCGAAAGGCTGGGAGTAGGGTCCGAGGTTGTTGTGGGGCTGATGCTGGACCGATCTCCCGACATGCTGCTGGCGCTGCTGGCAACTGCTCGGGCGGGCGGTGCCTATGTCCCTCTGGAACCCTCCCATCCGCAAGCACGGCTGCAGGCCATGCTGACAGGCTGCCGGGCAGCTCTGGTGGTGACTCAGGAACGGCTGCAGGAAAGCCTGCCTCCGACGACCGCCAACCGTCTCGTCCTGGACCGCATGGCACCGGAGTCCGCGGTCGGCATTGAGGCTGTGTTTGCCGAAGCCGATCCGGACAGCTTGGCCTACGTCCTTTTCACATCGGGTTCGACCGGGCAGCCCAAGGGTGTGGAGGTGAGCCATGCAGGTTTGGCCCGCTATCTGTCCTGGTGCGCACGCAGCTATTTCCGTACTCCCGCTCGGGGAGTGCCGGTCCACTCCTCTCTTGGCTTCGACTTGACGGTGACCAGCCTGCTGGCGCCCCTGACGGTGGGCGAATGGGTGGATCTGTTGCAGGATGAAGGCGCTCTGCCAGGCCTTTCCGAACGGCTGCAGCGCCCTGACAGCTTCAGTCTGGTCAAAATCACTCCCTCCCATTTGCGCCTGCTGGCCGATCCGCGCAACCAGCCCCAAGAAGGTTTGCTGGTGGTGGGCGGCGAGGCCCTCAAGGGC
>JANQFM010000212.1 GCA_028277865.1 Acidobacteriota bacterium | reverse complement strand
CCACGGTCATCAGCTCGGCTCCCTCGGGCCACTGCAAGCTTTCTGCCAGGTGTGGCTGGGTCAGGATCCATCCAACTTGGCCATGCTGCAAGAGTTCGTTGCGCCGCTTTGGGGGAAGTCCCGCGTCCACCGGCAGGTAGGCTGCGCCCGAAAAGAGGATCCCCAGCACGGCAGCCGCCTGCTCCCAGCCCTTGTCCATCACCACTGCAACCAAGGAGTTGGGTTCGACCCCGGCTTGGTGCAGGCGGCGACCAATGCTGGTGCTGGCACCCAGCAGTTCGTCGTAGCGGATGCTGCGCTGCGGGCAGATCAGCGCTGGACGTTGGGGATTGCGGCGGGCCTGGCGCACAAAAAGCGTGTGGAGCAGCTCTTGCTCACGGCCCTGCACCTGGGTGGCATTGACGGCTGTGCGCCGATTCAGCTGGGCAGAAGGCGTGAGTGAGAAATGGGAGCGATTCCAGGCGTCCTCATCTTCGGCCAAGGATTGCAGCAAGGTCCGATAAGCTTCGAACATGGCTTCCAGCATCCCTTGCGGGAAGAGCCCTTCCACGCAATCCCAGTTGTAGGCCAGGCAGCCTCCCTGATCGAAGATCTGGTGGTCGATCCACACTTGAGGCGTTTGGGAGATGCTGTAGACGTGAGGTTCCTGCTCTCCCTCTTGGGCGGGCAGGGGCGCCGGATCGGAGTCGGGGCTCAGGTTGATGGTGCTGGTGACCACCACAGGCATGAGAGCCTGGGAAAGGCTGCCCTGGCGCAAGGCCAGTTCGCGCATGACCTGGACTCCGCTGAAGAAGCGGTGATCCAGGTCGTCCCATAGCTGCCGCTGGATTCGACGGGCGCGCTCTTGGAAGCTCTCCCCTTGCCGGGCGTCCACTGCCAACAGGCTGAGCGAACTGAAGTCGCCCAGCAGTTCGTCCACTTGCGGATGCAGGGGCAGGCGGTTGAAGACGGTCAGGTTGAGGGTGAATCTGGGAATGGCCGCCCATTGGGCCAACACTTCCGAAAAAGCGGCCAGCACCAATCCGGTGGGTGTCAGCCCCATTTGACGGCTGCGTCCCTGCAGCACCTGCCAGCTTTCCTGGTCCAAGGTATCTCGGCAGCGGATGAATCGAGGCTTGGCGATCGAGCCTGGGCTGGCTGCCAAAGGCAGGTCGGGAGCGGGCGGAATATCGTCCAGGCGATCCATCCAGTATTGGCGCGAACGGCGGTAAAACTCGGTTTCTTGCAGATCCTTCTCGGCCAGCACGTAGTCGCGGAAGGTGATTTCCAGGGACGGAAGGTCGGCTTCGGGATCCTGGTAGAAGTCGTTGTGCTCGCGTGCCAGGATTTCTGCGCTCCAGGCGTCGAAGACCAGGTAGTCGACACTTTTGTGCAGGCGCACGATCCCGCCGTCCAATTGGGTGGCCCGGATGTCGAAAAGGGGCCATTGGTCGGTGGGCAGCATCTGGTGAGAAAGGGTGCGGCGCAGCTCCTCCAGCTTTTCGGCGACCTTGTCGGGGTCTTGGCCTCGCAGATCCAGGGTCTTGAGGCGGAAGGGGGGAACCTCTTGCAGGGTCTTTTGGCGACCGTCAGCCAAGAAGATCACCCGTAGCATGGGATGCCGGTCGATGAGGCGCTGCCAGGCTTTCTCGTAGCGCTCCAAATCGATTCCCTCAAGGTCGTTTTCCAGGTAGGAGTGGGTGGCCACGTTGCCCAATTCCAGCTTCTCGCTGCGTCCCACCCAGTAGGCTCTCTGCACGTCGGTGAGGGGAAAGGGCTCCCAGGCGTTGTCGGGGTCCGGCTGGATGCGGGGAAGCTGCGGCGCTGGCCGTCGTCCGGACGCTTGTTGGCGCAGCCGCCGGATGACCTGTACCATCTCTGCTGCTGTGGGCGCTTCCGAAAAAGTGCGCAAAGGCACCTCGACCCCGAAGCCCTCCAAAAAGCGTGCCACGATCTGGGTGGCCAGCAGGGAATGCCCTCCCAGCTCAAAGAAATTATCGTGGACGCCGACTTGGCGGACTCCCAGCATCTCCTGCAGAATTCCGCAAACCGTCTGCTCATCCTCATCGCGCGGTGCCACAAAGAGATTGGGCAAATTGGGCCGCTGGTGCCCGATGCTTCGGCCAGCTGCGCGGACATCCCTCTCCCTCCGATCCTCTCTTCCCCCTCTCTGCGCCTCTGCGCCTCTGCGTGAAGTCTCCCCTCGCTCCACCCAATAACGCCGCCTCTGAAAGGGATAAAGCGGCAAAGCCACCCGCCGCCGCCCCTGACCTCGGCTGCCCGACTCCCAGTCCACGTCCGCACCCGCCATCCAGAGCTGCCCCAGCGCTTCAACCCAGGATTCTGAATCGGAGGTTGCATCATCCTCAGCCGGCAAGGAAGCGATGACTGCCCGGTCGGGATCCTCGTCCAGGTGCTGCCGCGCAAAAGTGCCCAGGGTTCGCCCCGGCCCCACTTCCAACAGGATGCCGCCGGGCTTTTCAAGCACCTTTTGCAGCCCCTCCGAAAAACGGACCGTCCCGCAGAGGTGGCGCAGCCAGTAGTCCGGGTCGGTGGCTTGCCGAGGCTGTATCCAGCCGCCCGTGACGTTGGAGAGATAGGGGAATTGAGGCGGACGCAGAGTCACTGTCGAAAGCAGATGGGAAAAGCGCTTGACTGCACCCTGCATCATGCTGGAGTGGAAGGCGTGCAAGGTGCGCAGGCGGCGGCTGGCCAACCCTTTTTCGGCGAGCTGACCCTGCAGCGCGTCCAGCGGTTCCGATGGGCCGGCCAGCACGCTCAAAGAAGGAGCGTTGGTGGCAGCCAGGCAAAGATCCTGACCCAAGAATTGCTGAATATCCTCTTCACCAAGCGGCACTGCCAGCATTCCGCCCCACGGCAATCCCTGGATCAGCTGCGCCCGTCCGGCCACAAGCTGCAGGGCATCGTCCAACGACAGGACTCCGGCCAGGCAGGCAGCCAGGTATTCGCCCAAGCTGTACCCGATGGCGCCCGAGGGGCGGATGCCCCATTGCTGCCAGAGCTTGCACAGGGCGTAACCCAACACGAAGACTGCCGGCTGAGCCAGGGCGGTCTGATCCAGTCGGCTGTCGGCTTCGCTGGGGGCTTGCCTGGAGCGCCCCATCAAGGCCCGCAAATCCACTTGCTCGCCCGACGCGCCTGATTTCTTTTCCTCACTTTGGTGCGGATAGAGTACTTCCCGCAGATCCAGTCCCAATTGCGGTTGGAGGATGCGGCAACAGCGATCCACCGCTTCCCGAAAGGCGGGTTGCTGTGCATAAAGCTCCCGCCCCATTCCGACATAGTGATCGCCCAGCCCGGAAAACAGGAAATAAACCGGCCGCGCTTCCGGCCCGCACACCCCTCTCAAAATCTGCTTGGGGTCCAGGCTGGAAAGAGCCTGAGCAGCATCCTGCTTGCCGCAGCAAACCAGCATGCGCCGGTGATGCAGTGCTCGACGCCCAACCTTTAGGGTAAACGCCACATCCGCCAAATCCACATCTACAGTCTTTTCCAGGTGCCGACCCAACTGAGTGCCAATCTGATCAGCCACTTCCTCGCAATGCCCCGACCAAACCAACAAATGAGCCGACC
>JANQFM010000144.1 GCA_028277865.1 Acidobacteriota bacterium | reverse complement strand
CCCGACTTCCTGAGCCGGCATCTCCCCGCCTACATGGTTCCTTCCTTCTTCGTCTTCCTGGACCGCTTTCCGCTGACCCCCAACGGGAAGCTGGACCGCAAGGCGCTGCCCGCGCCGGAGTCGGCCTTGGAGGCGGGGAGGGAATACGAGGCGCCGCGCAGCGGTGCAGAGATGCGTTTGGCCTCCATCTGGCAGGAGCTGTTGGAAGTCGATCGGGTGGGGATCCGTGACGACTTCTTCGAGCTGGGAGGCCATTCTCTTCTCGCCACTCGAGTCAATTTCAGGATTCGAAAAGCCTTTGGGCTGGAACTGCCCCTGGCGGTTCTTTTCGAAGCGACTACAATCGCCGAATTGGCCCGGCGCATCAGACAAATGGGCTCCACCCCGGTTCAGCCGCCGCTCCGACCGGCCAGCCGGGAAGAGCCGCTGCCCCTTTCCTTTGCCCAGCAGCGCCTCTGGTTCCTGGAACGCCTGACGCCCGGCAGCCCCTTCTACAACATCTCTGCGACCTGGAAGATCAGCGGAGTGCTGGATGCCTGGGCGCTGCAGCGCAGCCTGGATGAAATCATCCGGCGCCACGAATCGCTCAGAAGCCGCTTTCCGGAAAAGCAAGGCCAAGCCCGCCAGGAAATCTGCCCGCAGATGGGCCTTCCTCTTGCGGTCATCGACCTGAGCCGGCTGGCCCCGCAAGCAGAAAAAGCCGAGTCGCTGCGGTTGCGCACCCAAGAAGCGCGCCGTCCCTTCGACCTGGCCGCCGGCCCGCTGATCCGGGCCACCTTGATCCGACTTGCAGATGAAGCCGGCGCCGATTCCGTTTTCCTCTTGATCTCGATGCACCACATCGTCTCGGACGGCTGGTCGATGGGGATCTTCCTGCGTGAGTTGACGGCGCTTTACGAGCGGGCGGCGGGAGGCCGAGGGCCAGGGACTGCCGGACTGCCTGATCTTCCCATTCAGTACGTTGACTTTGCGGTCTGGCAGCGCGAGTGGTTGAAGGGGGAGGTGCTGCAACAGCAGCTCTCCTACTGGGAGCGCCGTCTGAAGGACGTCCCGGCCCTGACGCTTCACACCGACCGGCCGCGCCCGGCTGTGCAGGCCTTTCGGGGAGGCCAGTTGGCTTTCGAGTTGCCTGCCGAGCTGTCGGGGGCCCTTTCTTCCCTCAGCCGCAAGCAGGGAGCGACGCTGTACATGACTCTGCTGGCGGCTTTCAAGGCCTTGCTGCACCGATGGACGGATCAGGACGACCTCGTCGTGGGCTCTCCCATCGCCAACCGAAATCATGCCGAGACAGAAGGGATCATCGGCTTTTTCGTCAATACCCTGGCCATACGGACCGACCTCTCCGGCAACCCTGCCTTCGCAGAGCTTTTGGATCGGGTCAGGCAAGGGGCTCTGCAGGACTACGATCGCCAGGATCTTCCTTTTGAGAAATTGGTGGATCACCTTCGGATTGAACGGGATCTGAGCCGCAACCCCGTTTTCCAGGTCAACTTCGCACTCCAAAACGTCCCGGTCACTACCCTGCAGATGGCCGGATTGACCATCCTTCCCCAACCGTCCCGTTCCAGCGCGACTCACTTTGACCTGGATCTGGCCATGATCGAAGGAGCCCGAGGGCTGCAGGGCGCCTTCTCCTATGCTGCGGACCTGTTCGATCATTCCACTATTCAGCGCTTGAAAGGGCATTTTCAGGTTTTGTTGGGCGGGATCGTGGCCGATCCGCAGCAGAGCCTGTCCCGGCTGCCGATTCTGAGCGAGGCCGAATGCAGCCAGCTGCTGGTGCAGTGGAACAGCGCCCCTCATCTGGCGCC
>JANQFM010000138.1 GCA_028277865.1 Acidobacteriota bacterium | reverse complement strand
CTGGCGAATCCATCCCTTTCAGGGAAAAAAGAAAGGGAGCCGCCCAACGCCCGCAACAGGCATCATATCAACGACTTGGCGCAATCTGGACAAGAACTAGCTAGTCCAGATAAAGCCCTGCACCCGGCCCCACAGGCCATCCCATGATGAGCCAGACGACCAGCAGGATGGTCCACACTATCAGGAAGGCCACCGAATAGGGGAGCATGGTCGAGATGACAGTTCCGATTCCGGCCTTTTTCTCGTAGCGCCCCATGAAGGCCACAATCATGGGGAAGTAGGACATCATGGGAGCGATGATGTTGGTGGTGCTGTCGCCGATGCGGTAGCTGACCTGCACCAGTTCCGGAGCATACCCCAGCAGCATGAACATGGGGATGAAGACCGGCGCCATCACGGCCCACTTGGCCGAGGCGCTGCCCATGGCCAGGTTGATGGCCGCCGACAGGAAGACGAAGGCGATGAGCAGCGCCGGCCCCTCCAGCCCGATGGACTTGAGGAAATTGGCACCCGAAATCGCGGTGATCAGGCCCAGGTTGGTCCAATTGAAATAGGCCACGAACTGAGCGGCGAAAAAAACCAGCACGAAGTAAACGCCCAGCGTCTCCATCGACTTGCCCATGCCGTTGATCACGTCGGTGTCGCTCTTCAGAGTGCGGGCGCCGATGCCGAAGGCGATGCCCATCCAGGCTGCGGCGATGAAGATCAAGGCTACGATGCCGCCCATGAAGGGCGATCGCAACAGGCCGCCGGTTTCAGGGTTCCTCAAGAATCCGTTGGCGGGGACAGTGGCGATCAAGAGGACAACCACCAGGACAAGCCCGGCCGCCAGGGCGTAGACCAGCCCCCGTTTTTCGTCCGCACTGATGGCCTCCAGCTTTTGCGGCTTTTCCTCTCCCTCGTACTCGCCCAATCGGGGGACCACGATTTTTTCGGTGACCCAGGTTCCTGCAGCGGCGATGAAAAAGGTCGAGCCGAACATGAAATACCAATTGCAGGCCGGGTTCACCAGGTAATTGGCGTCGATGATTTGAGCGGCTTCCTGGGAAAGCCCCGAAAGCAGGGGATCGACCGTGCCCAGGAAGAGATTGGCGCTGTAGCCCCCCGAGACTCCCGCAAAAGCGGCCGCCAATCCGGCCAGGGGGTGCCGCCCTACAGCCAGAAAGATCATGGCGCCCAATGGAACCAGCAGCACATAGCCGACTTCACTGGCGGTGTTGGAGAGAACTCCGGCGAAGACGATGACAAAAGTGAGCATGCGCTTGGGCGCCGAGAGCACCAATAACCGCAATCCGGTGGCGATCAGCCCGCTGCGTTCGGCTATCCCGATTCCCAGCAGGGCCACGCAGACTGTACCCAGGGGGGCGAAGCCGGTGAAGTTGGTCACCATCTCCGTCAGAATGCGGTGCAGGCCCGCCAGGGAGAGCAGGCTGAAGGGGCGGATCGTCTCTCCCGTGCCGGGATGAGTCACGGCCACTCCCAGGTAGTCCGTCAACCCCGAAATGAGTATCACCACGGCAGCCATAATGGCGAACAGGCTGGCCGGGTTGGGCAAGGCGTTGCCCACCCGTTCGACCACCGACAGGAATCGGCTCACGAAGCCGGTCTTGGGTACGCTCTGCTTGGATTCTTTCTCATCATTCTTTTCAGCGGCTTCCCGATTCTTCTCGCTCATGTGAACCTCGACCCTCCTTGTGAATCGCAAACAGCGGCAATGGGTTCAGATTGGGCGCAAATCCTGTCAAGGGTAGCGGGTGAGGGAGGAAAAGGGAAGGGGCACAAGAACTCATGAATCCTCATAAATCCAGCCAGCGGCCTGTCTTGTGCGTTGCCGTCAATTGGATGGAACACGGAACAGGGAAGTGAGCCGGAAGGTCATTCATCGAATCGCTTCGCCGGCTTGCAGGTAAGCCCGTTCATAGCCTGAGAAGACCGAGGCCCAGCAATGAGGGGCGGCCAGCCTGGCAAGTGCCCTTCGGGCAGCAGGCGAAGCAGGGTTTTCGAGCTGCCTGCCGATCGAATCGGCCAGCTCTTCCACAAAACGCGGCACATCCGATTCGACAGGCCAGTCGGCCTGAGTGGTCTGCAAGGCCGTGATGAAGCTAAAAGTGCCGCTTTGCAGCCAGCCCCGGCTGACCCAGCTTCGGACTGCGGGCAATCCGCTGATTAAAATGGGGCAGCCGCAAGCCGCTGCTTCGAGCATCACCAAGGGCAGCCCCTCGTAAAGCGAAGGCAGCACAAAAAGCTGCGAGCACTGCAGGATCAAGGCCACGGCCCGCTGCGAAACGGCACCCAATGAAACGGCAAACGGTCGGGCTTGGCGGGCCAAGCCCAGCATGCGCTCCCCATCCCCACCCGAGCCCTGGGCACCCACCAGCAGCAGCCGGAAGGGCCGATTGCCGCACTGGTGAATCCGTCGGGCAGCCTCCAAAAGGAAGGGAATGCCTTTTGCGGTGGAGAGACGCCCCACAAATGTCACCAGGGGGAACTGCGGATCGGGCAATTGAATTCCGAATGACTCGCGCAGTTCCCGTCGAATCTCGCTTTGCGGTCGGTCAGGCGGCTGAAAGTGCTCTTGCCGAAAACCGGCGCCTGTGACTGCAATCCTGTCAGGATCGGCCTGAAAAGCCACTACGGTGTCCTCTTTGGACTGAGGGGTGAGAACGCAAATCCTGCCGACTTTCTGAATTCCCGGCACGACTTTTGACGCCAGGTGGGGCGCTTTGACCAACTGGCGCAGCTCCGAGTTGTGAGCAGTGGCCACCAAGGGGATGTTTGGAAAGACCTGTTGGGCCAGGCTGGTGATCAGCCACAGGTGGTGGGCATGGACTAGCTGGGGCCGGAAGGTGCTGCCCACGCGTTCGAGTACTGTGCGGCAGGCCGCCAGATACTGTTCGACCTGACGACGGTCCATTGTCGAGAAGACTGTGCTGGGGTAAGGCATGACATCGCTCATGCCGGGAACGTCGAAAGGCGCCTGGACGCCGGGGAATTCGATGAGCGAGAACTCGTCCGCATGCAAAGGGGGTGTTTCACGATGAGTGGTCTGGGGAGGCCCGCCCACCACGGCGTGCTGGCGATACCCCTTGCGGGCTGCCTCGCGCAGCATGGCCTTGAAGAAGACTCCGCTGCCGGACTTTCCAGGGCGTTGGGAAAGGATGTGAAGAAGGCGCATCCGAGGAAGGCTAGCAGAAAAAGACCGGGCCTCCCCCGAAATGCGGCGCAAATGCTTTTATTGGTACCTCAATGCAATCAGTGGGTCGACCCGACCGGCCCGGCGTGCCGGGGTCAGGCAAGCCAGCAGGGCCACTGCCCCCAAGAAGAGCGCCACTGCCAGCAGGTTGAACGGATCGGTTGGCTGGACCTCAAAGAGCAGCCCCGAAAGCAGCTGCGAAGCAGCCAGAGAGCCCAGCACGCCAAGCAGCAATCCCGTCGCGCTGAGCTTGAACCCTTGGGAGAGGACCAACTGGATCAATGCGCCACGGCTGGCGCCCAGGGACATCCGCACCCCGAACTCGTGCGTCCGCTGGCTGACGCCGAAGGAGATGACTCCATAGATTCCGATGGCGGCCAGCAGCAAGGCCATGGCGGCGAAGACTCCCAGCAGGGTCATGGTGAAACGCTTCTGAGCCAGCGAACCCGAAAGCAATTGCTCGATTGTTCCCACATTGTAGATGGCCAGATCGGAGTCGAGTCGGCGCACCGCGGAAGTGGCGGCCTGTATGGCCTGGGAGGGCTCTGAGCGTGCCCGCAGCAGAATCGAGAAGCCGCTGAAGGGCACTTGCTCCAGCAGAGGATAGACAGCCGGAAGGCTGGGCTGGTCCAGCCCCATGAACTTGACGTTCTCAACAACTCCGATGATTTCGCCTCTCCGGCCCCAAAAGGAGAAGCGCTTGCCGATGGGATCCTGCTCTGCAAAGTACTTGCCGGCGAAGGCGCGGTTGACGACAAAGCGAGGAGGCGAGTCGGCACGGTCGCTCGAGTCATAGGTGCGCCCCTGCAGGACTGTGAGGCCCAGGGTGGAGAAGTATTCACGGCTGACGATTCGAATTCGCTCTTCTTCGACGCCCTCCTCGGGAGTGGTGGGGCCCCCTTCGATGAAAATCCGGGTCGTCCAGCCCGAACTGGTGGGGCCGTTGACGGCCAAGGCGGCCGAATCGATGGATGGGAGGCGATTGAGTTCGCCGAGGACGTCGCGAATGAATTGCTGCACCTGCGGCACGTTGGGCCAGTTGCGGAAGTTGTTGGGATAGCGGCTGGCAGGCAGATTGACCGATAGGGTGGCCAGCCCCTGGGCCTCAAATCCGGTTTCGACCCGGCTGAGCTTGATCAGGCTTTGGATCAGCAACCCGGCCCCGGCCACCAGCACGAAGGCCAAGGCGACCTCGGCCACCGCCAAGGCCAGCCGCAGACGGCTTTGCCTGCCCTGGCCCGGGCTTTTGCCGCCTTGCTGGAGCGCCTCGGTCAGATCCAGGCGGCTTGCCTTCCAAGCGGGCAGGATGCCGAAGGCCAATCCTGTTATCAGGGCAACAGCGAGGGCAAAGGACAGCACAGCCCAATCCATCCCCACCTGATCGAGGCGGGGCAGGCTGGCGGGACCCACAGCCTGGAGTGCGTAGATGCCAAGGCGCGCCGCTGCGATCCCCAAAATGCCGCCTGCCAGGGAAAGGAGCAGGCTTTCGGTGAGCAGCTGCCAAAGGATGCGTCCGCGTCCCGCTCCCAAAGAGGCACGCACAGCAAGTTCCTGACGGCGGCTTCCCGAACGGCTGAGCAGCAGGTTGGCCACGTTGGCGCAGGCGATCAGCAACACCAGAGCCACCGCAGCCATCAAGACCCACAGAGCGGGACCCACTCCGCCCAAAACAGCTTCGGGCAGCGGTTGCACAAATGCCCCGCGTCCTACGTTGTCCTCGGGGTAAGCCTTTTCCAAGTTGAGCATGATCTGTGTCATTTCAGCCTGAGCAGTCTCGATCGACTGTCCGGCCTTCAGACGCGCCGCCACGCCCAAACCGTGGTTTCCTCTGGAACTGCTTGTGGGCCCGTACTGCAGCGGCAACCATACTTCCGTCCCCACTGCGGGGAAGGCAAATCCGGCCGGCATGACTCCCACAATGGGCAGGCTGTCGCCGTCCAAGATCAGATTTCGGCCGATCACGCCCAGTTGGCCGGCGAATTGACGCTGCCACAGCCCATGGCTGATCACCGCCACCCTCTGCCCGACCGGACGGTCTTCCTCGGCGCCGAAAACCCGCCCCAGGGCAGCCTTCCGGCCCAGGGCTTGAAAAAGGGTGTGCGTGAACAGGCTGGCTTGAAGCCTTTCGGGCTCATCTGCACCGCCGGTCAAGGTGGGGTTGTAGTTCCGCCAAGCTCCCATGGACTCGAAGGCCGTCTGCTGTTCCAACCAGTCAAAATAGTCGGGGCCGGAGGCACCTTCCCGAGTCGTTCCATTGATGCGGTCGTTCTGGAAGATACGCACCAGGCGTTCGGGTTCCGGGTAGGGCAAGGGGGTCAGCAAGACTCCGTTGATCACGCTGAACATTGCTGTGTTGGCGCCTACCCCCAGGGCCACTGTCAGGATCACCATCAAAGTAAAGATCGGCTGGCGGCTCAGGGAGCGGATTGCGAAACGAAGGTCTTGGGCTCGGTTGAGCATAGGGTTGCTTCCTTTCCTGTCAAGCGGGAGGGGAAGATCCGGCTTGGGCCTGCGCAATAATCCGATGCTGCGACGCAGCCAATGAATGCGCTCGGCAAGGCCGTTCCAAAGGAGGTCGGCGAGCGAAGAAAGCAGCCAGGAGGCTGCACCGAAGGTGCCTTGGCTGCGGGTCCGGCATCGGTAGCCGTCTCGAAACAGCTGCACCATTTCGGTCTCGAATCGGTGCCGGAAGGCAGACGGGTAAATCCACAAGAGGAGACGGTACATCCAGGCCCAGAGGGCAAAGCAGGCCCCAGCCGTTGTCGGCTGCATCAAACGGCCCTCCGTTTGCCGAGCAGCTTTTTGGAGCGTGCCGAGGCGACCGCCCATTCCAGGCGCTGGGCTTCGGCTTGGGCGACTTGGCGTCCCAGGGCCGTCAGGCGGTAGTAGCGGCGCCGTTCATCGTCCCGCTCGGGGTCCGGGCGCTGCTGGGATTCGGCCACCAGCCCGGTTTCCAGCAAGCGGTTGACAGCCCGATAGAGGCTGCCCGCCCGCAGCTGCACAGCGCCGCCCGTTCGGTTCTCGACCTCCTGCATGATGGCGTAGCCGTGGCGCTCCCCGTCGGCCAAAGCCAGCAACACTTCGAAGACCACCGAAGTCAGGGGCAAGAACGAGTGGGGATCTGGTGCATTCTCCCGGTCCATACTCTCTCCCTTCACGGCCATCATTCACCGTGAGAATGTATTCTGAAGGAGAATAGTAGCAGCGCCATGATGTGGATGTCAAACGGGTGCAGCCGGTTCAGGAGGGTGTGACGTACCCGGAGGACGCTGAAAGTCTCTTGCTCTATTCCTTTCTTCTGCACTTTGGACTTTGGACTTTGGGCCTTGGACATCTGGGGTCGGCAGTCGGCAGTAGGCAGAAGGCAGTCGAGAGAGTAACCTGTCCGGTCGCCGGTTTTCATCTCCTCTGTGCCCGTGCGGCTTGCTCGGCGACTGGGAGGATGGGCTTGGCGTCCTGCTGGGCCTGGACGGCCTTGTGGGCCACCGGGTCGGAGTCGAAGCTCAGGTGGACCCGGTAGCCCAAGGCGTTGGCCACTTCGGCCAGGGTGCGCAGGGTGAAATTGCGGCTGCCGGCCAGGATCTGGGTGATGTAGCCCCTGGTCCGGCCCAGCCGCCGCGCCAGATCGGCTTTGGTGACGCCCTGGCGTTCCATGAGGCTGGCCAGGCCCTCGGTCGCTTCCAGGATGAGCTCCTCCTGCCGCAGAAGCTTTCGGTTTTCCTCCGAAGAGCCCGCGAACTCTTCATAATCGGTTCTGTACTCGCCTTTCATTGGATGACCTCCTCGATCTGCCTATGGTCGAACTCCCAAAGGATTCGCACCGCCTTTTGAATGTCTGAGGCCTTGAGACGGCCCCGTTTCTTGATCACTCCATGAGCCACTACAAAGCGGCGACCGCAGCGATAGTCTCCCAGCAGCCTCACCTGATGGCTCTTGAACTCCCACAACCCCCGGCCCCGCTTGCCGGCTTTTCTCCCCAATTGCTTGAACTTCTCCCGGTTGATGATGAGGCCTGTCTCTGCCAGGCGTCCCAGCAAGCTCAAGACCTTGGCCCGCTGACGGCGTTCCAGCTGCTGAAAGAAAACCCAAGCCGGCGACCGCCCATTTCGAAGCATGGCCCATTCCACGATCCCCCACTCTCCCTCGGCTGCAATCCGTCTCTCCCGCTCCTTCATAGTTTACACTCCTATAAACTCTTGTCAAGTCCCTTTTTTGATTTTTAGCCCGATTTTTTCGAGCCTCCATAAAAAAGAACGTTCGAGCAGGGTAAACCTACAAGATTTTTTTGCGAAATTCTGTAAATTTCTCTTTTATACCTACTTATATCTGGAATGTATATTTGATCATGACGTATTCAGGGGTGTTTAGGAGGGGTGGGCGGCAAAGGTGTCGATGGTCAAGGCCAGCCGGAGGAAAACTTGCTTATGGCAATGTGAATCTGTCGACCCGGGGGGGCAAATCAGCCTGTGAGCTGAATGCCGATCTGGCGGGCCAGGCGGCACAGGTCCGGGCCCGAGGCGGGAAGGCAGGAGAGGATCCTCGCTGCTTCCCTCATGGTCCATCCATCGGCTGATTCGATTCGCTCCCGGCCCCCAAAAAGGGAATGCCATTCGACCAGCCGTTCCCGATTGAATTCTTCGAGGCTTTCCTGGTCGGCGTTGCCTTGGACGATCGATCCAATGCGCCGGGCCACATCGCGGGCTTCGCGCAGGCCGATGTTCATACTCTGAACGCCCACCGGAGGCGCCAAGTGGGCGGAATCCCCCACCAGCCAGGCGTTGTCGCGACCGAACCGGTCGGCCAAGCGGCGCTCGAATCGGAGCACCACCGACCAGGTGACCTCTCCCAAGGGCAGCTTGAACCACGGGAATCTCTCCAGGATGAGGTCGCGAAGATCTCGCTTGCTCAACACCGGAAAGGCCTGCTCGCCCAAGTCCGTCCCGCTGCGGCTCTTGACCCGCGGTTCGGAGTACATTCCGGGGCGGTCGAGTTGAAAGCCGAACCGAAAGCGCCCTCCGGCCATGGGCCAAAGCACATCGGTGTTGCCGTCGTTGAGCGTGACCCGCATTTCGTCGACGGCTTGTACGGAATCCGCCTCCTCTGCCTGGGCCTGCAGCTCGAAGACGGCAAAGCGTTGGGGGCTTCCCAAATCGCGCCAGCCCAGGTTCACCGAATGACGGACAATGGAACGGCTGCCGTCGGCTCCGATGACAAAAGCAGCATTGGTCAGGAAGGTGTGATCGACCACCCAGTCGTGGGTGGGGGACTCGTAGCTTGAAAAGGCCTTGCGCAGCTTTTCGATGCGCCCTGTGGCCAGTTTGCCGTCAAATTCCATTTCCGAGACCCGGTGCCGCCAGTTGACCTGGACTTGATGCTTGCCCAACGCCTCTTCCAAGGCCTCCTCCAGCGCCTGCTGGGGGAGGACCAGGACAAAGGGAAACTTCGAATCGAGCTTGCAAAGCTCCAGTTCGGCGCGTCGGCTGGCGCCCTGGTAAAAAGCGCACCGGCCGATGCGGCGGCCCTGTGCGATCAAATCTTCGGCCAGCCCCAATTCGTCCAGCAGTTCAAGCGAACGCGAATGCAGGGCCAGGGCATAGCTGCGGGCCGCCGGGCCGCCTTCGGCATCCACAATTTGAAGCCGGACTCCCTGCCTGGCGAGTTCCACAGCCGCCATGAGCCCGACCGGCCCTGCCCCCACCACCAGCACATCGCACTCGTACTCTCGAAACATCAATCCCTCCTCGTCCGCTGGCTGGAATCTTAAAGCCACCGGCCCGAACAGGCAATGTCGGCCGGCGCTGGGGGGCAATCCGTCCGGCTCGGGCTCTTCACAAGCCGCCTATCGATCGATTAGCATTTCCTCCCACTTGTGGAAACGTTGCTCTGGACCCTCTTTATCCTGACGGTAGCCTCCTTACTCGAAGCAGCCTACTCGCTGCAAGGGGGATTTCGCTTTCTGGGCCTCTTCAGGCGCCACCGCGGGCAACCCTTGGCAACCTTTCATCCCGCCGTTGCCCTGATCGTTCCCTGCCGCGGCCTGGACCCCGGCTTCCAAGAAAACCTGCAGGCTTTTTTCGAGCAGGACTACCCGGATTTTCAGCTCATCCTGGTGACAGGCGATCGCGACGACCCCTGCACCCACCCGCTGCAGGATCTGCGCAAGTGCTTCCCGTCAGTCCCTTCGCAACTTCTCTTCGCCGGAGAAGCGGCCCGGCGCAGCCAAAAGGTGCACAACCTGCTCCACGCCCTGACGGCTTTGCGCCCCCAAGACACTGTACTGGCCTTCGGTGACTCGGACATCCGCCCGGGACCTCACTGGCTGCGCCGCTTGGTGGGCACTTTGCAGGATCCGAATGCCGGCATGGCCACGGGATTCCGCTGGTATGTCCCTCAAAAAGGAAACGCAGCCTCGTTGCTGCGCACGGTCTGGAATGCCGGCATCGCCTCTTTGCTGAGCGAAAAAGACAGCCTTTTCGCCTGGGGCGGCGCAATGGCCATTCGCCGCTCGGTGTTCCAGGAGTGCGACATCGCCGATGCCTGGCAAGGCGCCCTCAGCGACGACTACGCCATGAGCCGCGCGTTGCGCCGGCAAGGACGCGCCATCCACTTCCAGCCCCATTGCCTGAGCCTTTCCCTGGAAGACTGCAACTGGCGGGAGCTGCTGGCTTGGAGCTATCGCCAACTGGCCATCACGCGTGTTTACCACCCATTCTTGTGGAGGGCGGCTTTGGGTACCCAACTGGTCAACAGCCTCAGCCTGTGGGGAGGAGCCTTCGTTTTGAGCATTGCGATTCCAGCCGGGTTGACACTGCCCGTCCCTGCCTTGCCATGGGGTTGCATGGTGACGGCGATATACCTTCTCGGCTGCTGGAAAGCCGGGTTGCGGCTCAAGGCGGTTCGGTCGCTCCATCCCCAAGCGGCAAGGCGACACCGGCTGGCTTTCCTGACCCTCGGCCCGGCAGCCTCACTGATCACATTGCTGGGCCTGCTGCGTTCCATGCTGAGCCGCACCATTGAATGGAGAGGCATCCGCTACCGGATGGACTCCCCCGGCAAAACGGAGGTCTTGGAGTAGGGAACGAGGGATTTCACCAAACTCGCTCAACTCTTGAGCAGCTCCAGGAAGGCTTTGGCGGCCCGGCTGAGGACGCGCTTGCGGGGATAGACCAGACGGATCTTGCGCTTCACCTGCAGCTCCTGCACCTGCACTTCGCAAAGAGTCCCCTGGCGGATGTCCTGGTCCACGCACATGCGGGGCAAAAAGCTCACTCCCTCGTTTTGCTGAATCAGCTTGCGCATCGACTCCACTGTGGGCAGTTCGATGTCCATGTTGAGCGGGATGCGGTGCTGCTGAAATTCCTGCAGCACGACTTGGCGGTAGGGTGACACCACGTTGTGGGCAATAAAAGTCTCCAATCCCAACTCCTTGATCGAAACCGACTTGCGGGTCGCCAGGCGATGCTGGGGAGAACACACGAAGCAAAGGCGGTCGGTGTAGATGACCTGGGAGACAATCCGCTTTTGAACCGGGCGGTAGCTGATGGCGCCCATCTCCAACTCGCCGCTGAGCAGCAAGTCGGGAATCTGGCTGGAGCGGCAACGCCTGACCCGCACCTTGACCTTGGGGTAAAGCTGACGGAACTGGCGCAAGTGCTGCAGCAGGTAGACGGTGGTCGACTCGTTGGCACCGATCTGCAGCAGCCCTGCCGAAACATCGCGCAGTTCGTCCAGCGAGGTCAGCATCTCATGGCGGAGATTCTCGAAACGCCGGGCGTAATCCAGCACCGTCTGACCTGCATCGGTCAGTTTCAGCTCCCGGCTCGACCGGTCGATCAGCTGCTCGCCCAAATCCTCCTCCAGCCGCTTGACAGCCAGCGACACGGCCGGCTGGGTTCGGAACAGTTTCTCGGAAGCGCGGGAAAAGCTCCCCTCGTCCACCACCGCCAGATAAACCTGCAATGCAGCGTAGTCCATCTCGACTTCCCGGTCTCCGGCAATTTCCAAAGGCTCACTTCAGCTATAAGCAGCCCTGATTGTATAGCAAATATTTA
The DNA here is from genome assembly GCA_028277865.1 of Acidobacteriota bacterium. GTDB lineage: Bacteria > Acidobacteriota > UBA6911 > RPQK01 > DATIPO01 > JANQFM01. Next base: position 7,301 of record JANQFM010000138.1, on the reverse strand, counting down.
TGAAAATCCATAAAATTATAAATTTGGAATATCCAGCAAAATGAGGCATAGTGCCTGTCGCCGCTTCAAGGCTGCGGCGATGGGATGAAAAACGAGGGAAAGACAATGGCGATGACCGGCGCTGAACTGATCTGGGAGGTCCTGGCCCGAGAAGGGGTCGAGGTAGTCTTCGGCTATCCCGGCGGGGCAATCTTGCCAGCCTATGACGCCTTGCACCGGTCGCCCATCCGGCACGTGCTGGTGCGGCACGAGCAGGGCGCGGCCCACATGGCGGATGGCTATGCCCGCGCCTCGGGCAAGCCCGGGGTGGCCATGGCCACCTCCGGCCCCGGCGCCACCAATTTGGTGACCGGCATCGCCACCGCCATGATGGACTCTTCGCCGATCGTCTGCATCACCGGCCAGGTGCCTTCGGGCCTGATCGGGCGCGACGCCTTCCAGGAGACCGACGTCACCGGAATCACATTGCCCATCACCAAGCACAACTACCTGGTCACGTCGCCCGACGAGATCGGGCCGGCGCTCAAAGAGGCCTTCCACATCGCACGGTCGGGACGCCCCGGGCCGGTGCTGGTCGACATCACCAAAGATGCTCAGCAGGGCCGGGCCGAATTCGACTGGGAAAGCTTCAGGGTTGCGCAGCGCCCCTCGGACATTCCTCCCCGGCTGGCCCCCTCGCTTCAGGAGATCGACAAGGCAGCCCGTCTCATCGATCAGGCCCGCCGCCCTGTCATCTTGGCAGGGCAGGGCATCATCCACTCGGGCGCCAGCCGCCTGCTCCTCGAATTCGCCCGAAAGGCCGGCATCCCTGTCAGTTCCACATTGTTGGGATTGGGCGGCTTTCCGGCTTCGGACCCCCTGCATTTGGGGATGATGGGAATGCACGGGGAAGCCTGGGTCAACCAGGCCATTCAGCAGGCCGACCTCTTGCTGGCCTTGGGAATGCGCTTTGACGACCGAGTCACCGGCGACACCTCCAGCTACGCACCCAAGGCGATCAAGATCCACGTCGATATCGACCGGGCCGAGATCAACAAGAATGTGCGGGTACAGCTGGGCATGGTGGCTGACCTCTCCGAAGCTTTGAGGGCTCTGACCGGCCGGGTTCAAGCGCGCCGCCGCAGGGAGTGGCTGGGCTGGATCGAGGAGCAGAAGGGCTGCACGGCGGTACGCGACATTCAGGCCATGCCCGACAACGGTCAGTTGCACGCCGCTCACGTCATTCACGATATTTGGCGGCTCAGCGGAGGCCAGGCCATCATTGTGACCGACGTGGGCCAGCACCAGATGTGGGAAGCCCAGTACTACCGCCACGAATGCCCCCGTCAGCTCATCACCTCGGGCGGACTGGGAACCATGGGATTCGCCCTGCCGGCGGCCATTGGCGCCCGCTTTGCCCATCCCCAAGACGAGATCTGGGTCATCGCTGGGGATGGGGGATTCCAAATGACGGCGGCAGAGCTTTCCACCTGCGCCCAGGAAGATCTCAAGCTCAACATCGCGGTGATCAACAACGGCTATCTGGGGATGGTGCGCCAATGGCAGGAGTTCTTTTACCAGGGCCGCTACGAATCCACTCCCTTGCACAACCCCGACTTTGTCAAGCTGGCCCAAGCGCACGGCCTGACAGCCTTGAGAGCCTCCGGGCGGGAGGAGGCACAGATGGCCATCGCCGAGGCCCGCCGCCGCCCTGAGACGCTGGTGATCGATTTTCAGGTTGTGCAAGAAGACAGCGTCTACCCGATGGTTCCGGCTGGAAGCAGCCTTGGTGAGATGATCCGCCGTCCCGGCACCCTGGTCGAAACGGCCGCCGATTAGCCGGAAGTTGAGCAAGCAGGAGAGAAAAATGCAATCTGTGGCGAAGTTTTGGAAGAAAGGGCAATCGACTCAGACCCTGGTGCTGCACGTGGACGATCGTCCGGGCGTGCTGGACCGGGTGGCCTCGGTGTTTCGAAGGCGGGCCTTCAACATTCAATCCCTGAGTGTGGGGCCGGCCGAGCGGGAGGGTGTGTCGCGCATGACAGTGGTCATGCAGGGCGCACGGGCCGAGGCACGCCGGGCGGAGGCCAATCTGCGCAAGCTCATCTACGTGTTGGATGTCGAAAACATCTCTTCAACCCCTTCGGTGGAACGCCACCTGGCCCTCATCAAAGTCCGCGCCAATCCGGCAGGTCGCCGTGAAATCCTCCAGGTCTGCGAGGTCTTCCGAGCCCGAGTGGTGGACGTAGGCAACCAAGCCATGATCATAGAAAGCACCGGCACGGCCCGAAAGACCGACGGCCTGCTGGAAGTGCTCAGACCTTTCGGCATTCTGGAAATGGCCCGGGTCGGCGCAGTCTCGATGACACGTGGGATGGCAACCCGGCAACTGGAGGCCCAGGACGAAGCAGCCTCTCAGAGGTTGGCGAGCTAGGAAAGGGACAGTCCAAAGTCCAAAGCCCAAGGTCCAAGGTCAGAGATGAAGCTGGATTCTGAGCCTGGAGCCCGCAAGCCTGACACCCTGACCCTTGACCTTGGACCTTGGACCTTGGACCTTGGACTGGGAGAACAGCAATGGCACGAACTTACTACGACCAGGATGCGGATCTTCAAATCGTCCGCAGCAAAAGGGTTGCCGTGATCGGATACGGCTCACAAGGGCACGCTCATGCCTTGAACTTGCGTGACAGCGGAGTCGAGGTGCGGGTCGGGCTGGCAGAGGGCAGCCGCAGCCGGGAGAAGGCGCGCCTGGCAGGGATCACGGTGGGATCGGCATCCGAAGTCTCGGAGTGGGCCGAGGTGATCATGCTGCTGGCGCCCGACACGATCCAGCCGGAACTATACCGGCGCGAAATCGAACCCTTCTTGATTGCGGGCAAGACCCTGATGTTCGGCCACGGATTCAACATCCGCTTCGGCACCATCCGACCGGCGGCCGAAATCGATGTCAGCATGGTGGCGCCCAAGGCTCCTGGGCACCGGGTCCGTGAGACTTACCTGGCCGGACAGGGGACTCCGGCGTTGCTGGCGGTTGACCAAGATCCCAGCGGTCAAGCCCTGGCGCTGGCCCTTTCCTATGCCCGGGCGCTGGGCTGCACCCGGGCCGGAGTGATTGCCACCAGCTTCGCCGAAGAGGCCGAAACCGACCTTTTCGGGGAGCAGGCCGTCCTGTGCGGCGGCGTGAGCGAGCTGGTCAAAGCCGGCTTCGACACCCTGGTGGAGGCCGGATATCAGCCTGAAGTGGCCTATTTTGAATGCCTGCACGAACTCAAGCTGATCGTTGACCTGTTTTATCAGGGGGGGCTCAACTATATGCGCTACTCGGTCAGCGACACCGCCGAGTACGGCGGCTACACAGCCGGAGAGCGCATCATCAGCCCCGCCGTCCGCCAGGAGATGGGCCGCTTGCTGGCAGCCGTCCAGGACGGCTCCTTCGCACGTCAATGGATCGACGAATGCCGCCGGGGATGCCCCGGCTTCAAGGCCCGTCGCGCTCAAGAACGCAACCATCCCATCGAAAAAGTGGGGGCGGAGCTGAGGGAAAAAATGCCCTTCCTCAAGGAATTCAACATTGAGGAGCGCCGGAAGGCGCCTGCCGAGGGCGTCGTGTCCTCGCCGGAAAGCCCCTCTGATCCGATCACTTTCTTCTAAAGGTCGCTCGCTTTGCGTTCTTCGCGTCTTTGCGGCTTTGCGTGAAACTCCCTCTCTGGCACTCCGATTGCTTAATTCACCTCCTGAGAAAAGTCGTTCCCCCGAGAGTGCCCGGCACCGCTGGGGAGAATTCAACATTGCCCCTGCCCAGGATGGAATGACAAACGGAACAGAGATTTCTGGGCCGCATATCCCTAAAGGGCAGGCGTCAAAATTTTGACAGTGAATGGAGAAAGCCATGTCCCGCAAGGCAGCCACTCTGACAAAGTCCAAGCAGCCCGGTTCCCGACCGCAACCTGCTCAACCCCGGCTCCGCCTGGTTTCCCCGACATTTCCCGCACCGACCAAGGCACGAGCCGACGCTCCCCTTCCCCTTGACGATCTCCAGCAAGACCCTTTGGAGCAGCCGACCTGCAGCCACTGCGGCCTGTGCGGCAACTCGATTGAAGGGCAGGCTGTGACGGAAGACCGCACCAGCGGGCGCAACCTGAAGGCTCAGACTTGGTTCTATCACGAGGTCTGCTGGAAACAACTGGAACGGATGCGCAGGCTGGATCACTGCAGCTGGCACTCCCACAAATCGATCAATCCGGAGATCCGATACTGCGCTTCTGAACTCGGATTGGAAGGATTCTCCCGACGTTCGGAGACCTTCACCCTGATCACCGGCTGATCAGCCTCTGCGCCTGATGTGCCTCATCCCGGTACAGCACAGCTCCCGAACCTGGTGCCCGGAGCCCCGAGCACCGAGCCCCTGACCGCCGCCGGACTCCTCCCAGCACCAGCCGACAAGCCTTTTCTTCATTTATTTTTTGCGGCTTTGCGTGAGACTCTGGAGCCCATCCGAAATGCGGCAAACCTAACGGTCCAGCATCCCTGCCTTCCTTGGTTAGGATCCCTATAAAGTAAGCCAGGAATAGAACCGATAACTTCATTAGAATTCGGTCTCAGGGGTCAGCACCCGGCATCGAGAGTCGTCAGGGCGGTAGCTCAAGGGCAGGGGACAAGGAATGCTGCAGGACATCCGAAGCTTTGTGGAACGGTTGGACCGGCTCCCCACACTCTCGCCGGTAGCGATTCAACTGATCGACTCCGCCTCTCAACCAGATGTCGGCATGCGCGACATCGCCCGCCTCATCTCCTCCGACCAGTCTTTGGCATCCCGGCTGTTGAAGATCGCCAACTCGGCGGCCTTCGGGTTCCGTGAGGTCCGCACTTTGGAGCACGCCACTGCCCTTTTGGGTCTCGACATGGTCAGAAGCGTCGCCCTGTCGGTCATTGTCATGGACCTCTTCCCTCAGCAAAGCCGCACAGCTTTTGATTTGGCCGCCTTTTGGCGCCACAACGCCGCTTGCGCCATCGGCAGTGAAATCCTGGCCGCTCGATTGAAGCATCCCGATCCTCGCGAAGCCTTTCTGGCCGGGCTCCTGCATGATATCGGCAAATTGGTGCTGCACCACTGGAATCCCGGCCTGTACGGAAAAATCGTCGAGGAGGCGGATCAGACGGCAACCTCTTTGCTGGAAGTCGAAGAGCGCACCCTGGGCGCCGGCCACACCTGGGCGGCGCGGTTGTTGATGGAAAGCTGGCGATTTCCCGAGTCCTTGACCGAGACCGCCTGGCTGCATCACCAACCGGCTTCCCAATTGCAGAAATCGGGCCGCAAGCTGGCACTTGCAGTCAGCTCCGCCAACACTTTGTGCCACCTCTTCCGATACGGCGCCAGCGGCAATCCCTGCTGCCCAATCCAGTTGGAGGAAGCCGCAGCAGCCACCGGCTTGAGCGTCAACCAACTCTTGGACATCTCTGGGGAGATTGTAAAGCGCTTTGATGAGGTGGCTGCCCAGTTCGACTGGCCCGGCAGCGCCTCCGAACTGTGCCGGGACTCGGTAGTCCAGGCCAACCAGCAACTGGCCCGGCTTCACTTGCGCCTGGAAAAGCGCAATCGGGAGCTGAGCTGCAGCCGGGATTTACTGGATGCCGTTTTTCAACTTCAGGCAGCCGCCCAATCGCCATTTTCCGCCAAAGGGCTGCTGGGCGAGGTGGTCGAACTACTGCCCAAGGCAGCAGCGCCCGTGCGGCAAGCTGCCATTTTTCTCTTTCAGGACGGCTGCACCGAATTGCTCGGCAGGCACTGGAATCGCTCACAAGCATCTTCGCACGACCTGAGCCTTTTATTGGACGATGCCAAGGCCGAGCGGCTCAGCCGCCTGACCCAGCGCGAACAGGTCGGCGCCATCATCCAGGGACTGCGCAGCCAAAGCAGCCCGCGTGCCGTCCAGGTCATCGAACTGCTCTATTCCTCCGGCTTGGTGGTTGCACCTCTGAAGTGCGGAAACAGATGCCTGGCTCAGCTTTTTGTCGATCTGGATTGTGCGCAGCAGCAGCAAGAGCAGTTCACCGAGAGCATCCGCCGGTACGCCCTCAGCGCCGCCCACCTGCTGGACCGAATTGTTCTCAGAGGCGAATCGGATCGCAAGGACGAACAGCTGGCCCGAATGGCCCGGCAGGCCCGTGCGGCCAGCGATCGCCTCTTTCAGGCCGAACGCCTTGCCTCGGTGGGGCGTTTGGCTGCGGGCGCAGCACACGAGATCAACAACCCCCTCACCATCATCTCGGCTCAGGCTCAGTTGCTGGAGGCCGGCAGCGCCTGTGAAAAAGACCGGGAAGCTCTGCAGAGGATCTCTTCCCAGTCCGAACGCATCGCCAAAATCGTCAAAGATCTGATGGGTTTGGCCCGCCCGGCCAAGCCTCGCACGGAACTCACCCGAATCCCAGCCTTGCTGGAGCGCACCTTGGACGTTCTCTCGATGCGCATTCGAACTGCAGGGATCCGTATCGAAACGGACATCGACCAGCAAGCCCCGGAGATCTTGGCCGATCCCAAGCAACTGGAGCAGGTTTTCCTCAACTTGGCCATCAATGCTGTACAGGCCATGAAAGAGGGGGGGTGGCTGAAGATCGGTTTGACTTTCGGCCAGGATTCGCTGCACATCGAATTCGCTGACTCGGGCCACGGGATCGACCAGCAGCACCTGGAATCCATCTTCGATCCCTTCTTCAGCACCAAGGGCGAAGGAGAAGGGATGGGGCTGGGACTGGCCATTTGCTACACGATTGTCCAAAACCATGGGGGACAGTTGACGGTCAAAAGCCGAAAAGGCTCCGGCACGACTTTCACTGTGGCGCTTCCTCTCCTGGCGGCCTCGGCCGATCCGGCCCGGCAACGGGCTGAGAGCTCGTTGCCGGCCACGGCCCCGACGCCGGCAAAGCAGGCCAAAATCCTGGTCATCGACGACGAAAAGCCGTTGACCGAATTGCTTGAAGAATATCTTTCGCGTGAAGGCTATCGGGTGGAAACGGCCTTCGACGCTGCAACTGCCCTGAAACGAGCCGCGCAGGCTCGCCCGGACGTTGCCGTGATGGATTTGAAAATGCCGGGAGTCAAGGGCCTCGGCCTGTTGGAGGATCTGAGGCGTGAGAGCCCCGGGTTGCCGGTCATCGTCATGACCGGAAGCAATGCCGCCTCCGACCGGGCCGCCATCCAGTCCGCCCGCGCTGCCGACTGCCTGTTCAAACCCTTCGAACCCACTCAGCTGGGACGCTTGATCAAAGCAGCCATCAACTGCCCGCCTCCTCAAAGTGCCGGGATCGTCCCTTTCCCCCAAGAT